>DATNBU010000029.1:300000-416107 GCA_035571835.1 Candidatus Limnocylindrales bacterium
GGCAGCACAGCTCGATGAAGTGCGTCGCCTTGAGCGCCGCCTCCGAGAAGATCACGCCGTTGTTCGCGATGATCCCGATCGTCCTGCCGTAGAGCCGCGCGAAGCCGGTGACGATCGTCGTGCCGTAGCGCTGCTTGAATTCGTGGAAGCGGCTGCCGTCGACGAGGCGCGCGATGACCTCGCGGCAGTCGTACGGCGTGCGCGTGTCCTTCGGGATGATTCCGTAGAGCTCGGCCGGATCGTAGTGCGGCTCCTCGGACGCTTCGCGCTCGAGCGGGCCGCCTGCGCCCATGACGAGGTTCTCGAACACGTCGCGCGCGATCGCGAGACCGTCGCGGTCGTTGGCGGCGAGATGATCGGCGACGCCGGAAATCCGCGTATGGACGTCGCCGCCGCCGAGCTCTTCGGCAGTGACCTCTTCACCGGTTGCCGCTTTGACGAGCGGCGGCCCGCCGAGAAAGATCGTGCCCTGATTGCCGACGATGATGTTCTCGTCGCACATCGCCGGCGTGTACGCGCCTCCCGCGGTGCACGAGCCCATCACGACCGCGACCTGCGGAATTCCCGCCGCCGACATGCGCGACTGCAGGTAAAAGCCGCGCCCGCCGTTGTGCGCGTCGGGAAAGATCTCGGCCTGAAGCGGCAGGAACGCACCGCCGGAATCGACGAGGTAGACGGTGGCGATGCGGTTCTCGAGCGCGATCGTCTGCGCGCGGATCTGCTTCTTGACGGTCATCGGATAGACCGTGCCGCCTTTGACGGTCGCGTCGCTGCAGATGACCATGGCCAGACGTCCGCGGATGCGACCGATGCCGGTGATGCAGCCGGCCGCCGGGGCTTCGCTTCCGTACATCTCCCACGCAGCGAGCGGCGACAACTCGAGAAACGGCGATCCGGGATCGAGCAGGCCCTCGACGCGGTCGCGCGGCAGCAGCTTTCCGCGCGACAGATGGCGCTGGCGCGCCTTCTCGGTGCCGCCGATTCGAACCTGTGCGAGCTTTGCACGAAGCTCCGCCGCGAGCGCCTCGTTCACGCGCAGGTTTTCGGCGAACTCCGGCGCGGAAGTGCGCACCTGCGAAATCAGTCGCTGCATCGACTGCGGTTCAGTGCGCGGCCGGCGGCGTTGCCGGAGCAGGTGCCGTTGCCGGCGCGGGCGGCGTTGCCGCAGCAGGCGGCGGTGATGCAGGAGCCGCCGATGGTGCGACAGCGGGCGGTGATGCAGGCGCCGGTGCAGGGACATCGGCGCCGATGGACCGATCGTACTTGAGCGACGTCAACGACCCGTAGAACTGATTGTAGTAGAGCTCGTCCTGGTACTTCTGCGACTTGGTGATGCCCTGGATCACGAGGTACTGCTTGCGGTCCGGCGACGTCAGCACGAAGTAGACCTCGTATCCGTCCGGATCGCCTTTGATCGGAGAGTGGACGAGCAGCCGGTACGTGTACATGTCCGGCACCGAGCTGACCGCCTGCACGGGATCGGCCGAGACCACGTCGTCCTTGCGCTGGTCGGAGATCTGCTTGCGGCTGAGCTCGCCCAGCGACTGCGCGCTCTCGATCTTGACACCGTCCGGGATGTCGTGCGCTTCGAATGCGGCTCCGAACAGCGTGTTGATCGCGGCATCGTCCTCCGCGGACTTCTTCTCGGCGTAGACGAGCGACAGCGTGTCCGGGCTGACCGACATCTGCCGCCAGCCGTCCGCTTGCGGCGGCTGGTACTTGAAGTGCCCGAGTGTGTACTCCTTGGACGGCACGACGAGCTGCAGCATCTCCTGCGCGCTCGACGGTCGAGGCAGCAGGGCCATGCCCGAAAGCACGCCGAGCGCGAGCATCCATGCACGAGTTCCGATAAGGGATTTCTTTTCGATTGCGAGCATACGTCGTTGTCCTTTGAGCTCTGCGGCGTTCACGAACCGGATTCGCCCGTCTGCCGCATGAGCGTTTTCAATTGCGCAGCCATCGCCGCCGCGCCGTGTTCCTGCTTGACGGACATCCATCCGCGCGTCGAGACGCGGTCGCCGCGCGTCGAGACGCCGTCGCCCTGCGTCGAGACCCCGTCGCCCTGCGTCGAGACGCTTTCGCCCGTCCGGTATTCGTCTCCGGCATCAAGAATCGCGGCCGCCGGCAGTCTGCCGCTGTCTTCGCAGTCCTTCCACTCTTCGAGCAGAAACGCCGAGGATTCGCGGGGACCGTCGAGCACGACGAGCGCGCCGTCGGGTTTGCGGCGCGCAGCGACGTCGAGCGCGACCTTCAGATTGGTCGCCGCGAGCGTCCGCAGCCCCTGTTTCTCGAGCGCGATGCAGAGCTCGGCTCGGCGGCGACTGTGCTCGGCGACGACGAGGACGGTCGGCATGCGATCGCCGCGCTGCGCCGCCGATGCGCCGCCATCGATGCAGCCGCTCGCGCGCGGAGTTTCATCGCGCTGATCCGTGCCCTCCCCGGCGCCCGCAAGGCGGACCTCCGCACCGACGCGATGCTCGATGCCCATCAGCACGCGCTCGCATCGCTCGATGCTGTCGCGCAGCGTCTGTTCGACGGACAGATCCGCATCGCCGAGCTGGGCCTCAATGGTTTCCAGGCGCTCGACGGTGGCTTCGAGCACATCGGCGACCTCGCCGACGCACGCACGAAGCTCGAGGATGCGTCGCGGGAGATCTTCGCTGCGCCCGGCCATTGCGGCGTCCGCGTCAGGGGCTGCTGCGTCCGGGCGGGACGGCTGCGCCGCGCGCTGGGCGGGCCGCATGGTATCGACGCCGCGCCGCGCGCTCTTTGCAAGGTCGGCGACGATGCCGCGTGCCCGATCGCCGAGCTCCGAGAGCGCGTCCGAACCGCCGAGATCGGTCGCCGCATGCCGCAGCGCTTCGAGCAGGCGCTCGGTGCTTCCGGCCAGATCGGTGTCGTGTTTGGTTTCGGTCATTCCGGCGGTCCGCAGTCCGGCCGGCCTGCCGACTTCAGGCGCCTTCGCGCTGTCGCGCGTAGTTTGCCCGTGGCGCAGGCGGGAGATTGATCACACTCTTCGGGAAGAATCCGACGAGGTAACCGACAATGTCCTTTACGGACACCGTCCCGACCGGTGTGCCCGATTTGTCTACCAAGGGAATGTGCCTGTAGCCACCGAGGCTCATCAGGTTGAGCGCGAATGCGATCGAGTCGGTCGGTCGCAGCGTTTCAGGATCTGCAGTCATCACGCGGCGCACGGCGATCTTCGAAGGATCGAGACCGGCGGCAACCACACGCGCGACCACGTCACGGTCCGTGAAGATTCCCTTGAGCTTGCCGGCACGGACGATGAGCACGCATCCGGCGTGGCGGTCACGCATCAGATGCACGGCTTCGAGAACCGACGCGGGCGATTCGATCAGCACGGGCTCGCTCGGAGGCAGCACGGCCAGCGGGCGCGTCAGGACCTTCTCGTTGAACGAAGACTTGTCGGTGCCGGTCTCTTCGTATTCGGCGATCGTCTTCTGGATGAAACCCGCAACGCTCTCGTCGACTTCGTCGGCGACGGGATCGGGCGGATCTCCGGGCATCATCGGCGCATTCGGTGGATTCGGAGTGTTCGTGCTCATGCGACCGTCCACGTTTCGCCGCTGCGATAGAGCTTGTCGAAATCCCCTCCGCCCTTGCTCTTGCGGGCATCGTCGATCTGGGCGTGCACGGACTCTTCGTAGATCGGATGCGACGGCCCATCGACGCAGCGCAGGACGCCGAGTGGCAGCGGCGTGCCGTCTTTGCCCATGCGCGCGAGCAGCTGCGTAAGGACCGGATTGGTCTCGTCGTGCACCGCAATCTCGGAGATGTCGACGTTGTCGAGCGAGACCACCTCGAACGAAAAATCCGCGCGCAGCCGGATGCCGCGGCGCCGGTCGGCGCCGAACAGCAGCGGCTTTCCGTGCTCGACGAGAACCCGGTTGTCTTCCTTCATCGTCTTGTCGGTGACGGCGTCGAACGCGCCGTCGTTGAAGACCGGACAGTTCTGGATGATCTCGATGAACGACGTTCCCTTGTGGCTGGCGGCCCGGTGCAGCATCGTCTGAAGGTGCTTGGCCTCGACGTCGACCGTGCGCGCGATGAACGTGGCCCCGGCGCCGAGCGCGAGCGCCGCCGGATCGAACGGCGGATCGACGACGCCGAGCGGACTCGACTTGGTCACCTGCCCGACGCGCGAAGTCGGCGAGAACTGACCCTTGGTCAATCCGTAGATCTCGTTGTTGAACAACAGGATGTTCAGGTCGACGTTGCGGCGAAGAATGTGGATCAGGTGATTGCCGCCGATCGAAAGACCGTCGCCGTCACCGGTAACCATCCACACCGACAGATCCGGACGCGCGAGCTTGAGGCCGGTCGCGATCGCCGGCGCGCGTCCGTGGATGCTGTGGAAGCCGTACGTGTTCATGTAGTACGGAAAGCGGCTCGAGCAGCCGATTCCCGAGACGAACACGATGTTCTCGCGCGGGATGCCGAGCTCGGGCATCACTTTCTGCACCTGCGAGAGAATGGCGTAGTCCCCGCAACCCGGGCACCAGCGTACATCCTGGTCGGTCGCGAAGTCTTTGCGGGAAGGCGGTGTTGCGCTCGGGGCTTCGGCAGTGCTCATGGTATGTATTCCCTGACCTTCGTTACGCGCGGTCCTGTTCGGCGCCGTGACGCTCGACGATGATGGTGCGAATCCAGTCGGTCAGCTCTGCAGCAGTAAACGGCTGCCCTTTGATCTTGTTGACCGGAATGGCGTCGATGAGCGTGTAGTCGCGGATCATCCGTACGAGCTGGCCCATGTTCATCTCCGGCACGATCACCGTGCGGAATCGCTTGAGCACACGCCCGAGATCTTTCGGCAGCGGATTGATCCAGCGCAGATGCACGTGACCGACCGCCATTCCTTCGGCGTTCAGGCGCCCGACGGCTTCTTCGATCGCGCCGAAGGTCGAGCCCCAGCCGACCACGACGGCCTCTCCAAGCTCGCTTCCTGAGACTTTGATCGGCGGCAGCGTATCGGCGATGCGGGCGACCTTCTCGGCGCGCACGCGCACCATGCGCTCATGGTTGGCCGGCGAGTAGCTGATGTCGCCGCTCTCGTAGTCTTTCTCGATGCCGCCAATGCGGTGCTCGAGCGCCGGCGTTCCGGGTCGCACCCACGGACGCGCCAGCGTGTCCTCGTCACGCAGGTACGGCTGGAACCCGATCGTGTTCGTCCAGAACTTGGCCGGCTCTTCTTCGATGTCGGAATAGTTCGGCAGGCGCCACGGTTGCGAGCCGTTGGCGAGATATCCGTCCGTCAACAGGATCACCGGCGTCATGTGGCGAATGGCGGTGCGAACGGCTTCGATCGCCGCATAGAAACAGTCGGTCGGCGTCGACGCCGCAATCACCGGAACCGGGCATTCGCCGTTACGGCCGTAGACGGCCTGCAGGAGATCGGCCTGTTCGGTCTTGGTCGGCAGCCCCGTGCTCGGACCGCCACGCTGCACATTGACGATGACAAGCGGAAGCTCGGTCATGACGGCCAGCCCGATGGCCTCGGTCTTGAGCGCGATGCCCGGGCCGCTCGACGCGGTGATGCCGATCGATCCGCCGAACGATGCACCGATTGCCGCGGTCACCGCCGCGATCTCGTCTTCGGCCTGGAACGTGACGACGCCGAAATGCTTCTGCGCAGCAAGCTCGTGCAGGATGTCGCTCGCCGGCGTGATCGGGTACGAGCCGTAGAACAGCTGGACTCCGGCACGCGAAGCGGCCGTCATCAGACCCCACGCCGTCGCCTGGTTGCCGGTGATGCTGGTGTAGAGTCCGGGCGCGATCTTCGCGGGACCGACTTCATAGCGCGTAACGAAGAGCTCGGTCGTTTCGCCGAAGTTCCAGCCCGCCTTGAACACGCGCGTGTTGGCTTCGACGAGTGCGGGATTCTTGCGGAAGCGCGCGGCGATCCAGCGCAGCGTCTCCTCGGTCGGCCGGTTGTAGAGCCAGCTGCACAGGCCGAGCGCGAAGAAGTTGCGGCAACGCACCACCGAACGCGTCGGCAGGTCCATGTCGGCAACCGCCTGCGTCGTCAGCTTGGTCATCGGGATATCGACGACATGCCAGCGCGTAAGCTCCGCGGTCTTGCCGGGATGCTCTGCGTAGCCGGCCTTGACGAGGTTGGACTTGGTGAATGCGTCTCCGTCGATGATCAGCGTGCCGCCGTCGCGAAGATCGGCGACGTTCACCTTGAGGGCGGCCGGATTCATCGCGACCAGCACGTCGGGCTGGTCGCCGGGCGTGTAGACGGTCTTGCTCGAGAAATTCAGCTGGAAGCCGCTGACGCCGGCGAGAGTTCCCGCAGGTGCTCGGATCTCGGCGGGAAAGTCCGGTAGCGTCGCGATGTCGTTGCCTGCCAGGGCCGATTCGGTGCTGAACTTTGTGCCGGTCACCTGCATGCCGTCGCCGGAATCTCCGGCGAATCGGATGACGACGGTGCTGACGGTCTCGACGGCCTTCGGCGGGACGCTCGAGGCTTGGGACATGAAAAACTCCTTGTTGTCCGCAGCGGTACCGGCTGGCCCTGCCGGCAGACAAGCGCCCGGATTCTACGCAGAGAAATGAGCGGGAACAATGATTCTCTGCAGGGTCGAGCAGCCGCCCTTATTTCACCCCGCGAGCGCGGGGGCCGTCAGGCCGTGGACGGGCGCGGGCGCGTTTTCCACCGCCGGTGTGCCCAGTTCCACTGGTGCGGAAAGCGGCGGACGACGCGGTCGACCTCGCGGCCATATCGCTCCGTCAGGTCCCGGAGCGCCGACTCGCGCTCACCGCCGCCAAGGCGGCCTTCCGGCGGCGAAATGAGCTCGCAGAGCACGGGCGACGTGCGGTCGCCCTGCCACACCGAGAATACCGGCAGCACCGGCGCGCCCGTGGCCAGGCTGAGCCGCGCGAGCATGGTCGACGTGCACGCCGGATGGCCGAGGACGTCGATGAAAATGCCCCGTCCGTCGCGCTGGTTCTGGTCGAGCGGCACGGCGACGCAGCCGCCGCCGGCCAGGATCCTGAGCGCATCGCGGACGCTGCCGCCGCGCCCGAGGGTCGTGACCCCGCAGCGCTCGCGCTCGCTCAGCACGAACCGGTCGATCTCGGCGACGCCGAGCGAGCGATGAAACACCGCCACCGGCGCAACCAGGCTGCCGAAGATCCGCGCCAGCAGCTCGAAATTGCCGATGTGCGCCGTCAGCAGCAGAAGCCCGCGCCCGGATGCGCGTCCTTCGGCGACCGCGGCGCGCAGCGACGTCCAGTCCGGATCGAGCCTGGCGGCGTCGAGCACGTCGTCGCAGTGGGCGATTTCGGCGATGATGCGTCCCCAGTTCTGGAACGTCGCACGCACCACCGAGTCGCGCACGACAGTGTCCATCGATGGAAACGCGATCTCGAGATTTTCCTCGACGACCCGGCGGTGATTGCGGTCGGCGCGCGCGAACAGATCCGCGAGGCGTTCGAGGCCGCCGCGTGCGCGGGCCAGCGATGCCGACTCCAGAACCGACCACACGCCGCGCAATGCCTGATAGGCCGCGCGATCCGTGACCTTGCGCAGGGTCGTCCGCGGGTCGGGGCTACCGGGGCCGCAAAGGGCCTTGTCCTGCCATTGAGCCACTTCCACTCTACTGCTACTTGTCACCCGCCATGGAAAAGCGCGACCAGCCCTGGATCATCCGCACATACTCCGGTTACAGCTCGGCCAAGGTATCCAATGCGCTTTATCGCGCGAACCTCGCCAAGGGCCAGACCGGGCTGAGCGTGGCCTTCGATCTGCCGACCCAGACCGGTTACGACAGCGATCACCCGCTGGCGAGGGGCGAAGTCGGCAAGGTCGGCGTTCCGATCGGCAACATCAGCGACATGCAGACGCTGTTCGACGGGATCCCTCTCGATCGCATGAACACGTCGATGACGATCAATGCGACCGGAGCATGGCTGCTCGCTCTCTATGTGGCGGTCGCCGACCGCCAGGGCGTAAAGCCCGCGGTGCTGCAGGGCACCATCCAGAACGACATCATCAAGGAATATCTGTCGCGCGGGACCTACGTATTTCCGCCGGCGCCGTCGATGCGCCTTGCCGCCGACATCATCTCGTACACGGTGAGCGAGATTCCCAAGTGGAACCCCATCAACATCTGCAGCTACCATCTGCAGGAAGCCGGCGCGACGCCGGTCGAAGAGCTGGCGTTCACGCTCGCCAACGCGCAGGCGGTTCTCGACGAGGTGCATTCGCGCGGGCTCGACGTGGATGCGATGGGCCAGGTGTTCACGCGCATCTCGTTCTTCGTCAACGCGAGCATCCGGTTCATCGAAGAGATCTGCAAGATGCGCGCGTTCACGACCGCGTGGGACGAGATCGGGGCGAAGCGCTACGGCATCAAGGATCCGAAGCTGCGGCGTTTCCGTTACGGCGTGCAGGTCAACTCGCTCGGTCTTACCGAACAGCAGCCCGAGAACAACGCGATCCGTATCGCGCTCGAAATGCTCGGCGTCGTGCTTTCGCGCGATGCACGCGCCCGCGCGGTGCAGCTTCCCGCGTGGAACGAAGCGCTCGGCCTGCCGCGGCCGTGGGACCAGCAGTGGTCGCTGCGCACACAGCAGATCATGGCGTACGAAACCGACATCCTCGAGTACGAGGACATCTTCAACGGATCAGCCGTCATCCAGCGCAAGGTCGACGAGCTTCTCGCCGAAGCCCGTGAGGAGCTCGCGCGCATCGAGGAGCTCGGCGGCGCCGTCAAGGCCGTCGAGTCGAGCTACTTCAAGCAGCGCCTGGTCGAATCGAATGCGCGTCGCGTGCGCCGTATCGAGTCGGGCGAGCAGAAAGTGGTCGGCGTCAACTGCTTCGAACAGACCGAGGAATCTCCGCTGACCGCCGACCTCGAGGGAGCGATCTTCCGCAGCGACCCGCGCGCCGAGCAGGAGCAGATCGAGCGCCTGCATGCGTTTCGCGTGTCACGCAATGCCAAGGATGCCGACGATGCACTGCGCGCGCTCGGCGATGCCGTGCGCGCCGGCAGCAACGTGATGGAAGCGTCGATCCGCTGCGCGCATGCCGGCGTCACGACCGGCGAATGGTCGGACCGGCTGCGCGAAATCTTCGGGGAGTACCGCGCGCCGACGGGCGTCTCGGGTCAGGCGAGCGCCGCGGGCGAGGATCTTTCCGAGCTGCGCTCGCGGCTCGCGCTGCTGTCCTCGCGGATCGGACACACGCCGCGATTCCTGGTCGGCAAGCCGGGGCTGGACGGCCACAGCAACGGCGCCGAGCAGATTGCCGTGCGGGCCCGGGACGTCGGCATGGACGTCATCTACCAGGGCATTCGCCTGACCGTCGAAGAGATCGTCGCCACTGCGCAGGAAGAAGACGTCGATGCGATCGGCCTCAGCATCCTTTCGGGATCGCATATGGCCTTGGTGCCGGCGATGCTCGAGCAGCTGTCGAAGGCCGGCATGTCCGACGTCCCGCTGATCATTGGCGGAATCATCCCCGAAGATGACGCGAGGGCGCTCAGGAATCTCGGGGTGGCGGGAGTCTATACGCCGAAGAACTTCGAGCTGACGCGGATCATGAGCGACATCGTGGCCATGATCGAGCAGCGCCAGGCGGCCTGACCCCCGCATTCGGACCATCAATGGTGGCGGGCAGTTGCGCGCCCATGGGCGGCCTCGGCCACATCCGGGACCCGCCGCTCGCCCGCCGCACCCCCCTGCCGAACCGACCGCCGGTCGCGTTGAACGATGGGTAAGCCGCAAATCTGCGCGACTCCATCCTTGCGAAAACGCCATCTTTTCCACGGCGGGAGCCGCCTCCCAACATTTGTTTAGTAGAAAAAAGAAGAACACACCTTGCAGATCCTGCGATTGGCCGCTTACACGGACGTCAATAGGCTCAAGGCGGTGTACCGGCAGGCAGATCGGGCCTGGCCGACTCCGGCACAGGGGCGCAGAAAAAGGGGTGGCCGACCATACCCGTCGGCGGCCGGAGGTAGGGACCCATGATCCATCATCGTTTTTCGCTTCCCGCTGGTGTGGGCGCTGTCGTGCTCGCATCGATGGTATTCGCCGCTCCGGCGTTTGCTTTGACGTCGGCCGAAATCGGCTGTCGCGACACCATCGCGAAGAGCACGGCCAAGTACGCCAAGCTCGTCTTCTCGACGATCGCGCGATGCCACGATGAGCGTGACTCAGGAGACCGGTCGTTCTCGGTCGACTGCAACGCGGCCTCCCAGGCCGACAACCTGGGCAAGCTGGTGCGCGCTCGCAGCAAGGCGATCTCCAAGATCGTGGGCGCCTGCAGCGGAGCCAGCGGCATTCTCGACCAGTATCCGGCGTGCCCGTCGCCCGCTTCGAGCGTCGACGACGGCGGGTCTACCCAGAACATCGACGACTTCGAGGAAGTGGCGCGCTGCGAGCTGGCGCTCGTCGACGATGGGGTCGGCGACACCACATTCGACGCGATGGGCAACCCGCAGGAACGGCTGCTCGATGCCGTGATCCGCTGCCAGCTCGGTCTCGGACGCGGAACGAGCTCGCTGATGCGCGCGTACTACGGACAGCGGCGCAAATGTCAGCGCACCAGCGACTCCGACGGCGGCGCAGCCGCCTATTCGTGCGATGGCGCAGACCCCGACGGAAAAATCCTCGCCGCACAGGCCAAACTCGGCGATACGGTCTTCGAGCTCTGCAACGACATCCCGGAAGAGGAGCTCTTCAAGCTTCACGCCTGCAGCAACTCGGCTGACGGGCTTGCCACCTGTGCTCAGGACGCAACCGACCTTCACGGCTCCGAGCTCATCAAGGACGCCTACGAGCTTCCCGAGCCCGCGAGCACGACGACGACAACCACTACGACTACCACGACCGCTCCGGGATGCGGCTCGACGTTCCCGACATGCGGAGGCGACTGTGCCGCCGGATCGTTCTGCACGAACACCGGAACGCAGTGCGAATGCGTCGTCGGCAGCGGAGCATGCGCGCCGGCCACCGTCCTTCGTCATCTGAATGCACGCTACGGCGACCCGTACCCGTCGTCGGTAACGCAGCTCAGCACCGGCTGGACCGGCAAGACGCACGTCGTCGACGTCCCCGACGAATCGTTCGACGCCGTCGACATCAACTGCGACAGTAACTGCGACAACTGCCAGATCTCCCTGAACCGCAGGGCGGGAGATCCGACCACCAACTGCCGGTGCGCATCCAATCCGCGCACGCCGTGCAACGCCGTCAACGCGCCGGATCCGGTCTGCGGCGGCGTCAATCCGATCTGCAACTGCTACTTCGGACCGGGACTCGCGATCTCCTCGGGCGGCACGCCGGTCTGCGTGCTCAACCAGATTCGCGAGGACTACAGCGGTACCGTCCAGTTCCGCGAAGGCGCCTACAGCGACGTGATCAAGCTGTCGTCGCTCGTGCACCTCGGCATCAGCCAGACGGCGCCGTGCCCGACGTGTGACGGCGACACGACGTCCAACGACGGAGTGCGCGACGGTACGTGCAACGGCGGCCTGCAGAACGGCCAGACCTGCGACGTCAACGGCGAGCACGCGTCATTCGGGCCGACGAGCTTCGACTGCCCGCCGGCGGCCTCGACAAACATCAGCGGAACGGGCCTGCAGATCGCTCTCAACCTGAGCAGCGAGCCGCAGAGCCTGACCGCGGCGCTGCCGTGCGACGCGCCGGCCGGCGAGCTCTGCCCGTGCCGAGTCTGCACCGGCAACTCGCAGCTCGGCTGCACGTCCAACGCGGACTGCGCAGCCGAAGGCGCCGGAAACTGCACTGCGGGCGGCGACGTCGGCATCCAGCCGAACGCCTGCACCGACGGAGTCTGCAGCTCCGAGGGCCTGTGCGAAGCGGGACCGGTCGATCACTACTGCGACGGCGTCGTCCACAGGGATGGCCGCGGCTACATCGCATGCACGACCCAGGCCGACTGCTCGGCACTGAACGCGGGCAGCTGCTCGGTACTCGACCTGCGGCGCTGCTTCACCGATCCGATCACGGTCGAAGGTAACGCCGACATCTACAATCCGGTCACCGGTGGAATCTTCTGCATCCCGGCGACCACGAACATCGCGGTCAACCAGACAGCCGGCCTGCCCGGACCGGGTACGGTCAACCTCGACTTCGATGCGGATGTGCGCTGCCAGAGCGACGTCGACCAGGTCTACGACTTCCCGAACGGCGATGCCTGTCCGAGTGTCGTTACCACGACGACCACGACCACGACGACCGTGACGCTGCCGCTGCCTCCGTGCACTTCGAACACTGCCCCGGCGGTGTTCCCGGTCTGCGGCGGAACGTGCCCGGGACTTCTGGTCTGCGCTCCGACGCTGGTTCAGACATGCGCCTGCCAGAGTGCGGGACTGTGAGGGCTGTCATGAGCAACTCGACAAGAAACTCAGAGACTCGTTCTTTGGCTGGTCGCTCGTCGCGGATCACCCTGGCCCTTGCGGCAGCCATCGTCGTCGCAACCACCGGCGTGGCGAATGCCGCTCTTCCCGCGAACGTGGTCGCGTGCCGCGCTGCGATCGGGAAAAACGCCACCAAGCTCGGAAAGGCTGCGATTCGTGCGGTGAGCAGTTGCCACAGCGCGCGCGATTCGAACGCCGGCATGGCCGGCGTCGACTGCAACGACCTGACGGCGGCCGACACCAAGTTGCTCGTCTCCAAGGCACAGACCAAGTTCAAAAGCGCCGTGGTCGCCAAGTGTGCGGGCGTCACGCCGGCCGATGCGCTGTATTCCTCGTGCCCGGGCGACTGCGCGTCGGACGTCCCTTCGCTCGACGGCATGGGCGACGTGGCCGACTGCATCATCTGCATCACGCGTGATCAGGTGGAAGGGCTGAGCGAGACGATTCACGGTACGCCTTCCACGCCGCTCGCCGGCGCCACTCGCGCGTGCGAGACGACGGTCGGAAAGGCCAGCTCGAAGCTGTTCAATGCGGTCCTTCGCGACGTGGCCGCGTGCGAAGCGCTCGAGGAAGCGGCCGGCGGAGAGTCGGCCGACTACTGCACGCTGCAGGCGTTCCCCAGCAACAGAGCCGAAGATGCGCTGTTCGATGCGGAAAACGCGATCGTCGAAGCCTGCGATCTCGCGTCGTTTGCCGGCCTCGACGGCTGCGCCGATTCGCAGTTCGGCATCGCCGAATGCACCGGCGAAGAGACCCTCACATCGACGCAGGAGCTCGCGCTCGGAGTCTTCGCGCTGGAGACCCTGGCGACGACCACGACCACCACGTCGACGACCACCACCACGACGCTCCCGCCGCCTGATCCGCAGTGTCCGGACGTCGGCGAGCTCGTGCTGTATGCGCGGGACTCGAACACCCCGTGCTCGACCAACGCCGAATGCGCCGCACCGCGTACCTGCGATCCGGTGGCCGCGATCTGCAAGAGCCCGTCGGATCTCGACAGCGGCTGGACGGGACACGCTCACGATTCCGACCTCGACAGCGCCGTGATCACGCGCTCGCGGCTGGTCTGTCCGGGACCGGCACCGGTGTGCGGCATGTGTTACATCGCCGGCGTCGACCCGTCGTTCAACGTGTGCCGATGCTCGAACAATACCCGGACCGTCTGTGACGAACCGTTCGCGGCCGACGCGGACGATTGCGGCGGCGCGACCTGCGATTGTTACTTCGGCGCGCCGATCCCGCTCTCGTCGGCCGGTACCCCGGCATGCATCGTGAACCGCTACGCCGAGGACATCACCGGAACGGTCAACCTCGACGCGGGATCCTCGGACATCGGGGCCCGCCTGCGCACGCAGGTGTTCCTCGGAATCACGACGACCCAGCCGTGTCCGATCTGCGGCGGCCGCTGCAGCAACGACACGACGAAGGTCTGCATCATCGACAGCGACTGCGGCGCAGGAAACACGTGTACGGCCGACGTTCCCAATGACGGAGTGCGCAACGGCATCTGCTTCAAGGGAACCAACACCGGACTGTCGTGCGACGTGATGGGTCTCAACCCGTCGTTCCCGGCCATTCCGGGTGGAGCGATCGGCGGCGGTGGATACAGTCTCGACTGCATGCCGAGCCCCGGCATCAACATCTCGGGACAGGGCCTTGCACTGCACGTTACGCAGACCACCGGCACCTCCGTGTTGAATGCGACCCTGCCGTGCGAAGGCGGCCAGTGCCCATGCCTGGTCTGCTCGGCGAAAGAGGAAGAAGCGTGCAACTCGAACGCCGATTGCACGGGCGCTTCCTGCTCGAACGCGGCGGACTTCGCGTGCACGCAGGACAGCCAGTGCCAGAACCTGAACATCGGCCCGTGCACGCCGATTCACCGCTGCTCGCTCGAGACCAACAAGACCTGCACGACGAACTCCGATTGCCTGCACTTCGATGGTGGCAGCTGCGCTCCGTCGACGTGCTCGACATTCGGCAGCACCGGCGTGCCGCCGCAGCCGAACGGCTGCAACAGCGGGCTTTGCGAGGCCCTTCCGGGCGGCGACGAAGCCCAGTGCGCAACGGGCCCGGACGACAAGACGTGTGACGGCCTGGTGCGCGCCGACGGCACCGGCATCCTCAGTTGTCTCAGCAACTCGGACTGCCAGGCGAACAATCCGCTCAACGGGAACTGCACGCTGACGCACAGGCGCAAGTGCTTCCTCGACTCGATCGTCGCGCACGGCGTGGCGAGCACCGAGTTCCCGGTCGGAGCCGCGACGTTCTGCGTGCCGCCGACCGCGAACGGATCGATCAACCAGGTTGCCGGACTGCCAGGACCGACGCGCGTCGTGAACCAGGGCGCGTCCAGGGCGTTCTGCGCCGGCAATCACGCGATAGAGTACGACCCGGGAACGGGCGGCTGTCCGTAAACAGAACCGGGTTCAGGCAACCCTTCGCGAGCGCACCGCGAGCGGCGCGAAGGGTACGACCCGGGGGCAGGCGAGTGTCGCGAAAGCGCACTTGCTTTGCCCCCGGGTTATTTTTTGAGCGGGCCGACGTTCGACGTCGTTCAGCGTTTGTCGAGGTGCGCGGACGGCGCAACCGATACCTGGCGGCCGCGATTTCCTTCGATACGGCAATCGACGAGGCGCGCGGATGATTGGTCGAGGACGACAACGCCGGCGTCCCCGTTTCCCGCGATGAGCGATCCGCGCAGATCGACATCGCCGTCGAGCCCGGCGCGCACTCCGTCGCCGTTCGGTGCGGGCTCGCCCGGATCGCGCCCGTTGGCCAGCACGAAAACGTCGGTGGCTTCGACGCTCGCTGCCGACGCACCGATCCCCTTGTCGTAGTTGCCGGCGACGACGACGTCCTCGAGGATCGCATGCGAACGGCGGCTGGCTGTCACGCCGTCGCGATTGCCGATGGCGACACTCCGCACGATCGTCGCCCGCGAATCCGAAAAGACCAGGACCCCTTTCCCTTTGGTGCGGAAACCGTTGCCCATCAGGATCGACCGCTCGATCGTGACGGGGCCTGCTCCGTCGGAGATTCCGATGCCGTCGTCGAGGTTGTCGACCGAGTGGATGTCCTCGATACGGACTCCGGACGTTCGCGGACCGCGGACGGCGATGCCGTCGAGCAGGAATCCCGTGATGCGCAGGTTGCGCACCGTGATGCGCGGGCCGGCGATGACCAGCCCGTCACAGCCCTTCTTGCGCCCGCCGCGCTCGCAGCGCTCGCCTTCGCGCAGCGTCGCGCCTCCGCCGTCGACGACGGTTCCGGTCGCACGGAGAGCCGGGAGCTCGCGTTCGAGCATGATCATCACGCCGGACCCGCCGCGGATCTCGATCGTCGATCCCGGCTCGTCGTTGGCGCGCTCGATGGCGTCGCGCAGCGTGCCGGCACCCTCGTCGGCGTCCGACGTGACGTCGATCGTCGCAGCAACCGCTGGACGCGCGGCCAGCAGGACGACGAGCGCAGTCGCGAGGACCCCCGGATTCACTGCGACATGTAGATGCCGCCGTTCGGCGAAAGCACCTGGCCGGTGACGAACGTCGAATCCGGTCCGGCCAGGAACAGCGCTGCGGCGGCAATCTCGTCGGCCGTGCCGAGCCGCCCGAGCGGGGTCTGCATGGCGATCAGCCGTTTCTGCTCCTCTTCGAGCGGCGACAAGAGCGGCGTGTCGATGTAGCCCGGTGCAATTGCATTGATCAGCACGCCGTAGCTTGCCGCCTCCCGCGCGGTCGAACGTGTGAAGGCGAGGATCGCACCTTTGGCTGCGCAGTAGTCCGGGGCGCCCTGAAGTGACGCGGTGCCCATGATCGAGCCCATGTTGATGATGCGTCCGCCCTGCCCTCGCCCGCGCATTCTCGGAAGCGCTTCACGCGTGCAGTAGAACGTGCCGTAGACATGGATGCGCATCATGCGATCGAACATCTCGTCGCTGATGCGATCGATAAGGTCGAGGTGCGTGGAAACCTTGCCGTCGGTCATCAGCTCGGCCAGCTGGGCCTGGCCCTTCGACTGCACTGCGTCCAGATAGTCGGGATTGGTGTGAATGATGCCGGCGTTGTTGACCAGCACGTCGACCTCGCCGAGCTTGTCTTCGAACGTCGCGAACGCATCTTTGACCGACGCCGAGCTGGCGACGTCGCAGCGGATCGCGATCGAGCCCGGCGTCGACGTCGCGCATTCGGCAGCGACCCGCGTGGCGCTTGCGAGATCGATATCGGTGACCGCAATGCGCGCGCCTTCGGCGGCGAACAGGCGACAGATGGCAGCGCCGAGCCCCGAGCCCGCGCCGGTCACGAAGATATTCTTGCCGGTGAGCTTCATCAGAATCCTTTCCCGTAGTCCCACGTGTAACGGCTCGTGACCGTGAGCTCGAGTAGCACGGACTCTTCGGCAGTGTCCTCGGTTGCTGCGAGATAGGCCGCGCCCGTTTCCTCGCCAAGATAGTGCACGGCCGTGCGGCGGCGGATGCCGTCGTCGGCAGGCAGCTCACGCGCGGTGCCGTGAAGGATGGCGCCGCGATACGGCGCAACGCGCGTATCGACCGTGAGCGACACGTTGGGGTTGCCGCGGATGTTACGGACTTTCTTCGAATCGCGGCCGACGTGTACATGGATCCTGTCGCCGTCGGCTTCGAACCAGATCGGCGAGCCCTCCGGCTTTCCGGCCGCGTCCACCGTGCAGAGCACGCCGACTTCCGGCGCGGCGAGCAGCTCGCCGAGCTCCTTTTTCGTCAATGTTCCGGGCATTGCGTCGGTCCTCCTGTTTCGGGCCGGCGAGGACCCTAACCCGCGGCGGCCGTCAGGTCACGTAACGCACGATTGCAGTCGCGTTGTCGCTTCCGCCCAGTGCGGCTGCGGTCCGAACCATCTCGACTGCGGCCGTCGCCGCGTCGGACGATTCGCCGAGAATCCTGCTGATCTCGGCGGCAGGCACGGTTTCGGAAACTCCATCGGTGAACGCGAGCACGACATCGCCCGGCTCGAGCGACCACGTGTGGCATTCGGCCTGGTAACCGCCCGGCAGCCCGACCACTTCGCGAACGAGGTTGCGCGACGGATGTCGTCGCGCCTCGTCGGCCGTCAGTACGCCTTCGCGAACCATATCGCCTGCAAAATTCTGATCGATCGTCTCCTGCACCATGCGGCCGAGGCGCCACAGTGCAGCGCGGCTGTCGCCGATCTGCAGCACCGTCGCCCGAAGTCCGTCGATGAGCACGATGACGAGCGTCGTCGCCATTCCGCGCAGCTGCGGGTATCGCTCGGACGCTTCGATGAGCACCTGCTGGGCTTCGGCCGCGGCTTCGTGCGCCGTACGGCGGAGCCCGGCTTCGATGCTCTCGGGTGTATTCGCGACCGGCGGATCGGCGGCAGTCGACGCGAGAAACTGCGATGCTGCGGCGACGGCGAGCGTCGATGCGATGTCGCCGGCCGGCAGGCCGCCGAGACCGTCGGCGACGATCAGCGCCGACGCGTCCTCGGAAATCCAGAACGCGTCCTCATTGCGCTCCCGGACCGGCCCGATGTCGGTTGCACCTCCGCAACCCGGCCCGCGCTCCAGACGCGCGGCGCGGTGGCTCGCGACTCCGCGGTCATCGTCCATGTGTCCGGAAGCTAGCCTCTTCCTGCGGGTTCGGATAGCGTCGCCGGCCTTCGCACGAAGTGCGCCCCAGGCGAGATCGAGGTCATCCCGAGTGAAGCGAAAACCCATCAAGCCGCTGCTGCGCACAGCAGCCGGCGTCGTGCAGCAACTCCACCTGCGCAGCTATGAAGTCTACCAGCCCGTCGTCACGCCTTCCGGATATTCGGGCGGCGTCCGCGAATGCGAGGTGCGCTGGGACGCGATCGCCCCGGTGCTTGCCGCGACCGGCGCCAAAAGCCTCGTCGATCTCGGCTGCTCGGAAGGATACTACGTGCTGCGCGCGGCCCGCGGCGGCCTGCCGTTCTGCGTGGGCGTCGATTTCGACCAGCGGCGCATGTTCACGTGCACGAGCCAGATGGTGCTGCAGGACCTGCAGCATGCCGGCTTCCTGATGGCGCCGGTCGACGAAACCCTTCTCGACGGTCTGCCGAAATTCGACGCGGTGATCTTCCTGTCGGTGATCCATCACATGATGTACCAGGAAGGCGTCGAGTACGCGCGCAAGATCCTGCGGCTGGTCGCATCGCGAACCGGCAAGGTCTGCTTCTTCGAGATGGGTCAGTCCGACGAGCACAAGGAGTCGTGGGCAAAGAAGATGCCCGACATGGGCAGCGATCCCCACGACTGGATCCGCCGCTTTGCGCTCGAGAACGGCTTCTCGCGCGCCGACAAGCTCTCGCAGCAGAGCTCGTTCGCCGGCGAAACTTCGCGCGCGCTGTTCGCGCTGTATCCGTAAACTCTGTTAGCGCTCTGTCCGTAAGAACCATTCCGCCGCGCGCTTCGAATGACGGGCCACTCCGGCGGGCGCTCGGCCGTGCCCGTGTGCGTCGTGCGAAGCGGGAGTGCAATGCACCGCCCGGGCTTGCATGAAGCACCCGCGACCGTGAATAACGTTCCACGAGGTGACCGGAAGATGAGTGCGAAAAGGGCGTCCGGCATCGTTGCCGCAATCTGGGTTGCGACGATCCTGGCCGGTTGTCAGCAGGGACCAACGGTCCCTACCGTCCACGTGGGGATGATCGCAGAGCTCTCGGGCGATCTGCCGGCGGTCGGTGCATCGTCGCGAAACGCCGCCGAGCTGGCCGTCCGGGAGGTCAACGACGCCGGCGGGCTCCAGATCGGCGACGGAAAGTACCGCATCGAGCTGGCCGTCGAGGACAACGCGTCCAAAGCGGATCAGTCGGCCGCTGCCGCCCAGAAACTGGCCAGCGACTCCGCGATCGTCGCGATCGTGGGACCCAACGCAAGCCTTGGAGCCATCCCGGCAGCGGAGATCGCCGAAAGCTCCAGACTCGTGCTGATCACGCCGTGGTCGACGAATCCGAAGACCACGCTCGATGCCCGAACCGGTGCGCCCAAGAAATACGTGTTTCGAGCGTGTTTTACCGATCCCTTCGAGGGGCGCGTGCTGGCGAAATTCGCGCTCGACACCCTCAAGGCCCACAAGGCCGCCATTCTCTACGACCAGTCCTCGGAAGCCCCGAAGAGCCAGTCCGAGCTGTTCCGGAGCATCTTTACCGAAGCCGGCGGAACCGTCGTCGCAATGGAAACATACTCGACCGGCGACAAGGATTTTTCGGCGCAGCTGACGAAGATCAACCAGAGCGCGCCGGACGTGGTGTTCCTTCCGGCGTACTACAACGACGTTCCGCTGGTCGTGCAGCAGGCCAAGCGCGTCGGCGTGACGGCACCGTTTCTCGGCAGCGACGCGTGGAGCAGTCCGGACCTCATCAAGCTTTCGGACAACGCCGTCGAAGGCTTCTACTTCTGCAACCACTACGCTCCGGACGTTGCGACGCCGGAGGCAACCCGGTTCATCCAGGCGTATACGGCAGCGTACAATCGGGCGCCGGACGATGTCGCCGCGCTTACCTACGACGCATTCGGACTGCTCTTCGAAGCGCTCAAAGGCGCCGGACGCGTCGAACGGCAGGCAACGCGCGATGCCCTCGCCAAAATCCCGTCGTACACGGGCGTAACTGGCACGATGAAATTCGCCGAGGGCTCCGGCGATCCCGTCAAGAGCGCCGTGATGCTGCAGATCCGCGGCGGCAAGTTCGTCTGGGTCATGAACGCCAACCCGTGACCGCACCGGAAGACCTTCAGGCGGGGATCTACGGCAGACAGGCGAATTCCGAAAAATCCCGCTGATGCTCTACGCCCTGCAACAGTCCCTGAACGCGCTGCAGCTCGGCAGCATCTACGCTCTGATCGCGCTCGGCTACACGCTCGTCTACAGCATCCTGCGCATGATCAACTTCGCGCACGGCGACTTGTTCATGGTCGGCGCGTTTGCGTGCTTCGCCGCAGCGACGTTCTTCAAGCTGCCGTTCGCCGCGACGCTGGTCCTGAGCATGCTCGTGACGGCCATTCTCGGCGCGGGGCTCGAGCGGCTGGCCTACAGACCGCTGCGCGATGCGCCGCGCGTCTCCGCGGTGATCACGGCGCTCGGCTGCGGAATCTTCCTCGAGCATTTCGTGCTGTGGCTGAGTCCCTACCCCCAGCACGTTCCGACCCTGCTCCAGAACCAGACGTGGACCGTCGCCGGCCTGTCGGTCTCGTCGATCCAGATGGCGATCGTCGCGGTCGCCGTCACGCTCATGTTCGCGCTCGATTTCATCGTGCAGCACACGATGCTCGGGCTGGCGATGCGCGGGATCTCGATGGACCTGAGAACCGTCGCATTGATGGGGGTTCCGGTCGATCGCGTGATTGCGAGCACCTTCGCGCTCGGCGCTGCGCTCGGCGGCGCGGCCGGCGTTCTCTACAGCCTCGCGTATCCGGTCGTCGATCCGTACATGGGCGTGCTCATGGGCTGGAAGGCGTTCATCGCCGCGGTGATCGGCGGTATCGGCCATGTGCGCGGAGCCGTGCTCGGCGGATTCCTGCTGGGCGCGGTCGAGATCTTCGTCATGACCGTCCTGCCTTCTACGTACCGGGATCTGACCGTCTTTACGCTCATGCTTGCCTTGCTGGTTCTGCGTCCTCACGGCTTCCTCGGCAGGCCGGCCCTGCAGAAGGTCTGAGCCGGTGGCGACGGGGCAGAGCGACCATATCGCCATTCGGCGCAGCAACTGGCGCATGCCGCTCGTGCTCGCCGTCCTCTTCGCGCTTTCCTGGGTGCTGCCGCGATTCGAGATCATCAGCCCGTATCTCCAGCTGCTGCTGGTCAGCGTCGGCGTCAACATCATCCTGACAACCAGCCTGAATCTCGTGAACGGATACATGGGCGAGTTCTCCGTCGGCCACGCAGGCTTCATGGCCGTCGGCGCGTACGGCGCCGCAATCATGACGGTCAGCGTGCTGCCCTACGGAGACGCCGCACAGTGGCTGTTCCCGCTTGCCATCATCGCCGGCGGGCTCGCAGCAGCTCTGCTCGGCTGCGCAATCGCCTTCCTGTCGTTCAAGACGCGAGGTGACTACCTGGCGATCGTAACGCTCGCGTTCCTGATGATCGTCAAATCCACGCTCGAGAACGTGGACGCCGTCGGCGGTGCGCGCGGATTTCTCGGAATCGAGCGATTGACGACGCTGCCCTGGGTCGTCGCATGGTCCGCGGTGACCGTCTGGGCGATCCGCAACCTCGTGCATTCGCGCTACGGCCGCGACATCCAGGCCGTCCGCGACGACGAGATCGCAGCCAATCAGACCGGCGTCGACACGCAGCGCGCCAAGGTGCTCGCGTTCAGCATATCGTCGTTCTTCGCCGGCGTCGCCGGAGGCCTGTACGCCCACCACCTGCAGTTCATCAACCCGCGCATGTTCGACATCGTCAAGTCGACCGACATGCTGGTCATGGTCTACCTCGGAGGAATCGGCTCGCTCGGCGGATCGATCCTCGGAGCCACGATCTACACGCTGCTCCTCGAGCTGCTGCGACCCTTCGGGGCATTCCGGATGATGCTGATGCCGCTGATGCTGGTGCTGCTCATGCTGTTCCGCCCGCGCGGCATCATGGGAATGCGGGAGTTCTCGTGGCTCGTGCCTTCGCTCGACCGGCCGAGGACTCGTGGGCGGGCCGCAACGGTCGACGTGGCATGAGCGCGCTGCTCGAGATCAGCGATCTCACGCATCGATTCGGCGGACTGTGCGCGGTGTCGGACTTCCACCTTACGGTCCAGCCGGGAGAGCTTCTGGGCGTGATCGGTCCGAACGGCGCCGGCAAGACCACGCTGTTCAACCTGATCAGCGGCGTCTACCGGGCGAGCGAAGGCGTCGTACGCTTTCGCGGCGTCGATCTGGTGGGAATGCCGCCGCACGAGATCGTCCGGCTCGGCGTAGCGCGCACGTTTCAGACCATCCGCCTGTTCAAGGAGCTGAGCGTGCTCGACAACGTGCGCGTCGCCGATGGCGCGCACGCAGGCTACGGTGCCGTTGCCGCGCTGCTGCAGACACCCGCATACCGCCGCGAGGAACGCCTCGCGCGCGAACGCTCCATGGATCTGCTCGAACGTTTTCAGCTCGACGAGTACGCCGACACGACGGCACGAAACCTCCCGTACGGCTTGCAGCGACGACTCGAGCTCGCGCGCGCACTCGCGACCAACCCGCAGCTTCTACTGCTCGACGAGCCGGCGGCCGGCCTCAACATCGGCGAAGTGGATCACCTGATGGACCTGCTTCGCTGGGTGCGCGAGGAGTTTCGCCCAACGATCATCCTGATCGAACATTCGATGCGCCTCGTCATGCAGCTCTGCGAGCGGCTCAAGGTGCTCGATTTCGGAACGACCATCGCCGAAGGCGATCCGGCCGCCATTCGCCGCGACCCGAACGTGCTCGAGGCCTACCTCGGCGACGAGGCGACCGCATGACGGCCGGCACGCCGCTTCTGTCCGTCGAGAACCTGAGCGTGGAATACAGCGGGATACCGGCTGTACACGGGATCTCGTTCGATGCGCTTCCCGGAGAGATCGTCGCAATCGTCGGCGCCAACGGAGCCGGCAAGACGTCTACGCTGCGCGCGATCTCGGGTCTCGTCTCGTGGGGCGGAAACATGCTCTACCAAGGTGAGCCGCTGCGCGGGCTCGACGTTCACGAGATCGTACAGCGCGGCATTGCACACGTTCCCGAAGGCCGGGCAGTCTTCGGGGGCCTGACGGTCCTCGAGAACCTTCGACTGGCCTCGTGGGTCTGCACGAACCGCAACGCGTTCGAGCAGGCCATGGAGCGGGCATTCACGCTTTTTCCACGACTGAAGGATCGGCGACAGCAGCTTGCCGGCACGATGTCGGGCGGTGAGCAGCAGATGCTCGCGTTGTCGCGCGCACTGATCGCATCGCCGAAAGTCCTGCTGCTCGACGAGCCGTCGATGGGCCTCGCGCCGCTCGTCGTGCGCGACATCTTCGAGGTGCTGGTCGAGATCAACCGCGCCGGCACGACGATCGTACTGATCGAGCAGAACGCGATCCAGGGATTGAAGATCGCCAGCCGTGCGCATGTGCTGGAGAACGGTGCGATCGTGCTGTCGGGAAACGGACCGGAGCTGATGCGGGACGCGCGGGTGAAGGCGGCGTACCTCGGCGGGTAGATTCGAGCCACCGACGATGGGCCTCTACTGCAGCGGCACGTCCGCCCGGATCGGCCACGCGATCGGCTCGCGCGTCCACGGCGCGCTGTCGTCGCCGCTTGCCACGCGCCACTCGACCGTCACGCGGTAGAGCCCCGGTTCGGGGAACGCGAGTCCGCTGATCCGCACGCGGTGGCGTTCGCCGGCCGGCTTGAACGAAACCGGATCGGATTCGAACGTGCTGCGAGATCCGTGCAGCACGACGAGCCGCACCTGGTGCTCGACGCCGCCTTCGTCACCGTCGATCTCGAAGAACGCGTGGCTGAACACGGCAAGGCGCGCCGGATAGCCGGACGGCCGGAACTGTTCGAGCAGGAGGAAAAGGCTGAAATTGTTCGAGTAGCGGTCGAGCGTCGAAGACTGTGCGACCGCGATCATGAAACATCGCACGGGCACACCTTAGGCAGACACCGGAACGAGAACAACGCGCGGACGGGCCGATCGTCGACCCGTCCTGCGCCCTTTCATGAGCGCCGCAGACCTTTCATCTGCCGGCCAGAGGATCGTCGAGGGCGCCGCCCCATTCGCGGATCAGCGCACGCTCGTCGGCCGCGCTCGAAGTCTTGCGGAATTTCGCTCCGGAGCGGCCTTTTACGCGGCGCTCGCACTCGGCCCATGTCGCGTGCGTTGCGACGACGCCGTCGACGACGCTCACGTACGAATGCGCAGCGCCCTTTCCGCCGGAGGATTTGCCCGACGACTTCGAGCGAGCCCGCTGCTGGCCCGGCGCAGGAAGATGCTCGAGATCGAAGCCGTAACCTTCGTACGGACCCGAATAGAGCTTCGGCGCATGGAGCAGCGCGAACTCGGACGCGATCTCGTCGGCGCGGACGTTTCCGGGAAAGCCCGAATGGCCGGGAACGTGCCGCCACCGGACGTGCAGGCAGCCGTCAATGGCCCGCTCGAGTCGCTCCCACAGGTCCCGGTTCGCGACGTCCTCGCCCTGCAGCGTCTTCCAGCCTCGCCTCTTCCAGTTCGCGACCCATTCGGTCACGCCGCGCAGCACGTACGTGGAGTCGGTGACGACGAGGACTTCCATCGGCTGCTTCGCGTCGCTCGCTGCGAGCCATTCGAGCGCACAGGTGACCGCCATCATCTCCATGCGGTTGTTGGTGGTGTGGCCGCCGCTTGCGCCGAGCTCGCGCACCGAAGCCCGGGCGATCAGCATCACGGCACCCCAGCCGCCGGGACCGGGGTTGCCCTTGGCCGCGCCGTCGGTGAATGCGACGACCTGCAGTGAATCGGTCATTCGTCGGTCGCGCAGACCGGTTCGTCGCCGAGAAGCACGAAGATCGTCTCGAAGCTCATTCCCTGGTAGCGCCCGAGACGGACGATTTCGGCGACACGATCGAGAACCCGCACGCTGAGCACGATCGTTCCCGAGTAAACGCGGCCGCCGCCGAGCAGCCCGAACTCGTAGGCCTCACGAAGCCACGTGACTTCGCATTCGTAGCATTCCGAGATCGCCTCGAGCGACAGCCAGGTCTCGTTGTCGATGCGGATCGTCACGTTCGTCGTCATCGGCCGGCCTCCTCGCGCGCACCGCCGCGAGGCAATGCCGTTCCGCTCGTCGCGAGCTCCGCCATCAGCTCGGCCTGCTTCGGCGTCAGCTCGGGAAGCGCGAAGCGAAGCACCGCGTAGAAGTCGCCGCGTTTTGCGTCCGCGTTCTCGAAGCCTTTGCCGCGCAGGCGAAGGCGCGTGCCGGCTTTGCTGCCGGCGGGCACGCCGAGCGTGACCGCTCCATCCGGAGTCCGCACCTGGACCTTCGCGCCGAGCACGGCCTCCCACGGCGCCACAGGAACGTCCGCCTCGACGTCGCCGTCGTCCACGCGGTAGACGTCGTCGGATGCGATGCGGATCGTCAGGTAGAGATCGCCCTTTTCGCCGCCTTCTTCTCCGGCTTCTCCCATGCCGGCGAGCCGCATCGTCATGCCGTCGCGAACCCGCGACGGGATCGTGAGGTCGATCGTGCGGCGTCCGTGCACCTGGCCGACGCCGACGCAGCGGGGACAGACGTGTTCGGCTACGAAGCCGACACCGCCGCAGCGGTCGCACGGCTCGGTCGTCGGTACGTCGAAGCGCGACTTTCCTCCGGCGATCGCAACGCCGGCCGGAAGCGAAAGATCGGCCCGTACGTCGGCGCCGCGGTGCCGGTAGCGCCGGTGCCGCGTCGAACCGCCGGCCTGTCGCCGCATGTCGTCTCCGAAAGCCGACTTGAAGAAGTCCGAGAAACCGCCGCTGCCGAACATCTGCTCGAACTCTTCGGGCGACATCCGCGAGCCCTGGTTCGGAGGCGGACGGAAATCATCGCCCTGCTGCCAGTTCTGGCCGAAGCGGTCGTAGCGGCTCCGCTTGTCGGCGTCCGAAAGGACCTCGTAGGCTTCGGCGATGCGTTTGAACTGCGCCTCGGCGTCGGCGCGCTTGTCTTCGGGATGCCGGTCCGGATGCCACTTGAGAGCGAGCTTGCGATAGGCCTTCTTGATGTCGTCGGGCTTGGCATCGCGCGCGACGCCGAGAACGGCGTAGTAGTCCTGGAACTCCACGCGGCAATCCTAGCGCGGACGGGTTTTTAACGCCCGCGGATGCGTCCCCGTCTGGTGCGCTCAATCCTCATCCGGCGCGATCTCCTCGAGCACCCTTCCCGCCGTTTCCGGGACGAACGCGAGCAGGATCACAGGGCTCGCCAGCGCAGCCCACGCCATCGCGGTGATGGCTGCGGCATGGCTGCCGAGGGCAACGAAAAGCGTGCCTTCGACGGTCAGGCCGGTGGCGATCGCGAGCGTCGAGACGATGCTGCGCACTCCGGACGCGCTCGAGCGATGCGCGGTCGCGAACAGCTCGCTGCCGAGCGCGCCGAACAGTACGTCGATGCCGAACTGCGTAAAGATCGTCAGCACCCAGACCAGCGGCACGATGCGACCCGGCGAATTGTAGAAAGCGATCGTCGCGGCGACGTTGACCAGAATGGCAGCCGACAGAACCCGTCGCCGTCCGAACCGGTCGCTCGCGCGTCCGAACAAGAGGCCGCCCGTCATCGCAAGCGGCCCGCCCATCAGGAACAGCAGGCTGACGTCGCCCGGCGCATATCCGTGAACGGACTGGAGAAACTTCGACTGGAACTGGATCGCCGTGCCGCCGGCGAATGCGACCGGCACGAGCGCGGCGGAAATCGCGGCGACCCGCCCGGGATAGCGCGCGATCAGCTTTGCGATCGGCGCCGCGTAACTCTGGGCGAGCGGATCATGCCGTGCCGCCGACGCACGGAAGCGTCCGGTTTCCTCGAGCGAGCGTCGCATCCACGCGATCAGCAGCAGCGGCGCCGCACCGAGAAAATAAAGCGCACGCCACTCGAACGGCAGGTGGTTGACGGCCGAAAACATCAGCGCCGACAGGCCGTGCCCGAGCGCGCCGAACGCGATCATCAGCCCGATGCCCCATCCCCGTGCATGCGGCTCGAGCTCTTCGGTGACCACGACGATGGCGAGGATGTCTTCCGCGTACACGAACGTGCGCGCGAAGAACTGCAGCACCGCAAACTCGGTTGCCGTGCGCGTAAAGCTCGTCAGGAACGTGCAGAGCGTAAAGCCGACGATCGTCAGCAGCAGCAGCCGGCGGCGTCCGAGGCGATCGGCGAGAACGCCGAGCGCGAACGCCGGCAGGATCCCGAGCCGCACGAACGCGGCGAGCTTGCCGATGTCCTGCTCGGACAGGGCGAACGACTTCTGGATCTGCGCGAGCGCGAGATTGAGGATCCCGAGGTCATACGCGTTGACGAGGAAGGTCGCGCCGAGCACGCCGAGCATCGTCCACTGGCGCCGCGTGATGCCGGCGGGGACCGGTACCCAGAAGAAGATCCGCGCCCACCAGGGCCTGGGCTCGGGACCGGTCACACCGCTTCCGATCTACTCCAGCCGCGCGTCAGTCCGTAACCGCGCCGAGCGATGCGCTCGAGACCTGCTTCGCATACTTCGCGAGCACGCCGGTGCGGTAGCGCGGCGCCGGAGCTTTCCATGCTTTTCGCCGCTCGGCGATCTCGGACTCCGCCACGTTGAGCTCGAGCTTCGCATGCTCGCCGTCGATCGTGATGCTGTCGCCTTCGTGGACGAGCGCGATTGTGCCTCCGACCGCAGCTTCGGGAGCCACGTGGCCGACGACGAGCCCGAACGTTCCGCCCGAAAAGCGTCCGTCGGTGATCAGGCCGACCGAGTCGCCGAGACCCTTGCCGATGATCGCCGACGTCGGCGACAGCATCTCGCGCATGCCCGGACCGCCGCGTGGTCCTTCGTAGCGGATCACGAGCACGTCGCCGGGCTTGATGCGGTCGTTAAGGATCGCGCGCATCGCGTCCTCTTCGGAATCGAACACGCGGGCGGGACCGGTGATCCTCGAGCTCTTGAGCCCGCTGATCTTCGCGACTGCACCTTCCGGCGCGAGGTTTCCGCGCAGCACCGCGAGATGACCCTGCGCGTAGATCGGCTCGTCGAACGGCATGACGACGTCCTGGCCAGCAGGCGGCGACGATGGTGCGTTTCGCAGATTCTCGGCAATCGTCTTGCCGGTCACCGTCATGCAGTCGCCGTGGATCAGCCCGCGGTCGAAGAGCATCCGCATGACGAGCGGAATGCCGCCGACGCGGTGAAGGTCGGTCGCGACGTAGGCACCCGACGGCTTCAGGTTCGCGAGCACCGGGACCTTCAGCCGCATCCGCTCGAAATCGTCGAGCGTCAGATCGACGCCGGCCGCGTGCGCGATCGCAAGCAGATGAAGAACCGCGTTGGTCGAGCCGCCGACCGCAAACACGACGGCGATGCCGTTCTCGAACGCTTCCTTCGTAAGGATCTTGCGGGCCGTCAGCTGGCGGCGCACGCATTCGACGAGCGCAAGGCCGCTTGCGTGCGCGCTGTCGGCCTTTTCCTGGTCTTCGGCAGCCATCGTCGACGACGCCGGAAGGCTCATGCCCATCGCCTCGAACGCGCTGCTCATCGTGTTGGCCGTGTACATGCCGCCGCACGAGCCTTTGCCGGGAATGGCGGCGCGCTCGACCGAGCAGAACTGGTCGCGCGAGATGCGGTTGGCGCCGAGCTCGCCGACGGCTTCGAACACGCTGACGACGGTCAGGTCTTTTCCGGAAAGATGTCCGGGCTTGATCGTGCCGCCGTAGACGAACACGGCAGGGATATCGAGGCGCGCCATGGCGATCATCGCGCCCGGCATGTTCTTGTCGCAGCCGCCGACGGCAACGACCCCGTCCATCATCTGCCCGCGGCAGACTGTTTCGATCGAGTCGGCGATCACCTCGCGGCTGACGAGCGAGCACTTCATGCCTTCGGTGCCCATCGAAATGCCGTCGCTGATGGTGATGGTCCCGAACGTCTGCGGCATGCCGCCGGCCTCGCGGATGCCGCGGGCGGCTTCGACGGCGAGCTCGCCGAGACCGGCGTTGCACGGCGTGATGTCGCTCTGCGCGCTGGCGACGCCGACGATCGGTTTGCCGAAGTCCTCGTCGCGAAATCCGACCGCGCGCAGCATCGAGCGGTTCGGTGCGCGCTCGTCGCCGTCGGTGATCGTGCGGCTGTTCCTGTTCAATCCGATCGTCGTCTCGCTCATGTTCGTGTCCACCGTCAACGCCGCTGCGGGCCGGGTTGCGCTCGAAATCGCGCGTGTGCCGCGGTTCCGGATTGTGATGCTCAGGCTGCGAAGCGTCGCACTATAGCCGAGCATGGAAAGAGGGGAATCGAGGCCGGCTTCTCAGCGGCCCGGATTCGGTTCGGTTGTCTGGATGACCTCGTGGATCTCGAGTACGTTCGGCCCGGCGAACATCTCGGCCGGCGGGCGGTTCGAATGCGCGATGCGAAAGCTTTCGCTGCGCGTCCAGTCCCAGAACGCCTCCTCGCTCTGCCAGTACGTCTGCACCAGATAGTAGCCTCGCTCGGTCGACTCGACCCAGCCTCCGGTCGCATGATCGAAGCGGCGCCGCACCGGTTTGAGGATGAGGTTCTTTATGAAGCCCGGCGACTGGTCGATCAGGTGCGCGCGCTTGCGGAAGCGCTCCTCGAAGTCGGCTTCGAACGCTTCGGCGACGGGAATCCTGTTGGTGACGACGAACATCGGTTTTCTCCTTCGGTGCGGCCGGACAGTAGCAAGAAGGCCCGGCGCTACAACGTCATGCGCACGCACGTCTCGACGGCGCGCCCCCGTGCGCAATTTCTTCGAGCAATGCGGCCGTTTCGTCCCAGCCGATGCACGCATCGGTGATGGATACACCATAGGCGAGCGCATCCGCGGTCCAGTCCTGCCGCCCCTCGGCGATGTTGCTTTCGATCAGCAATCCCATGAGCCGCCGCTCGCCGAGCTGCAGAGCTCTTGCCACCTCGCGCGCGACGCCGGATTGCCGCCGATAGTCTTTCGACGAGTTTCCGTGCGAGCAGTCGACCATGACCGGTCTCGCGATGCCCTCTCCGGCGACCATGTCGGCCGCCCGCGCGATGTCGCCGATCGCGTAGTTCGTGGCGTTTCCTCCACCGCGCAAGACAACGTGCCGGTCCGGGTTGCCGCGCGTGCGGATGATCGCCGTCGCGCCGTCCTCGTCGATGCCGAGAAACGCATGCGGATGCCCGGCCGAGATCATCGCATTCTTTGCCACGTCGAGGCTTCCGTCGGTTCCGTTCTTGAAGCCGACGGGCATCGAAAGGCCGCTCGCCATCTCGCGATGCGTCTGGCTTTCGGTCGTGCGCGCACCGATGGCCGCCCAGCTCACGGCGTCGCCGATGTACTGGGGCGTCACCGGATCGAGGAATTCGGTTCCGCACGCGACGCCGAGCGTGTTGATCTCGACCAGCAGGCGGCGTGCAAGCTCGAGGCCGCGATCGATGTCGCAGCTGCCGTCGAGGTCCGGATCGTTGATGAGCCCTTTCCACCCGATCGTTGTGCGCGCTTTCTCGAAGTACGTCCGCATCACGATCACGAGGCGATCCTCGAGAGGTCTTGCGATGCGGCTGAGCCGCCCGGCGTAGTCGAGCGCCGCATCCGGCTCGTGGATCGAGCACGGACCCACGACCACGGCGATGCGTTCGCGGTCGCGCCCGCCGAGGATCTCGCGAAGAGCGTGGCGCGTGCGGCGGACAGTCTCGAGCGCGCGGCCTTCGAGCGGATGGGCCTGCTTGATCACCCGCGGCGGACGCAGCGGCGATACCCGGGTTACGTGGATGTCTTCGATGTCACTGGTTTTCACGTTGCTTCCCTCACGGACTGTTCTCGATTTCGTCAATCTCGTCGATGCGCTGGCGCTCCGGCTCGCGCGACGCGGAAGGCCAAAAAAAAGCCCCGGGAACTTCTTCCCGGGGCTTCCTTCCGCATCGCGCGGCAATTTTGTTCAGCTCGCTACGCGCACGTCGTCGGCCCCGGTTCCTGCGGGATAAAATAGGACCATACGACGAAGATCGCGCTCGGCTTCATGACGGGGCGACCATACTCGGGCGTCGGCCGCGTGGCAAGCCCCATGTCGAGGTTGACGGTGAGCGTCAGGAGATGCCGAGCTTGGTGCGGCCTTCCTCGGAGATCATGTGGGGAGTCCACGGCGGATCCCACACGACGCGCACGCTCGCGTCTTTTACGCCGGGAATCGAGCGGATCTTGTCCTCGGCATCGGCCGCGATCGAGGCGCCCATCCCGCAGCCCTGCGCGGTCAGCGTCATCTTGATGTCGACGCGCCAGCCGCCTTCGGGAAGGTCGCTGATGCGGGTGTCGTAGACGAGGCCGAGGTCGACGATATTGACCGGGATCTCCGGGTCGTAGCACGTGCGAAGCGCCCCATCGACGAGCGCGTCGATGTCGCCCTCCGCCGACTCGAGCGCTTTTGCCTCGGGCGGAATCTCCAGACCGAGAGCGTCCGCATCGCGGCCGGCGATGCGGAACAGACCACCGTATTGCGGCGCCTGCACTGTGAACGAGCCTCCCAGCGACTGGCTGAGGTAGATTTCCGTTCCGGCCGCGAGGCGAACCTTGTCGCCCTGCGGGATCTTGACGGCTTCGCATTCGCGGACGAGATCGAGGCGTTCCATGAAGCGATCGTAGTCCGGGACCCCGCGGGTACAAGCGGCGCCGCCCGGGCCTCGTGTGGACTCCTTCGGCCCGCGTCAGCATGATCGCCCCGTGGGCGCCACCGACATCGGCAACGTCAGCGACACCACCGTCAAGCCGGCTCCGGATGCGCCGCGCGACCTGTTCGCGCGTCCGCTGCGGGACCTGCGCATTTCGGTGACCGACCGCTGCAATTTCCGCTGCCCATACTGCATGCCGGCCGAAATCTACGGCGAGCGCTACGAATTCCTGCCGCGTCCGGAGATCCTCACGTTCGAGGAGATCGAGCGTCTCGCGCGGCTGTTCGTCGAGCTCGGCGTAACCAAGATCCGCCTGACCGGTGGCGAGCCGCTGTTGCGCTCGCAGCTTCCGCACCTGGTTCGCGCGCTTTCGTCGATCGACGGCCTCACGGATGTCACGCTGACGACCAACGGCGTGCTGCTGGCCGAGCACGCGGCCGCGCTTCGCGAAGCCGGCCTGCGCCGGGTCACCGTCAGCCTCGACAGTCTCGACGAGGAAGTGTTCTCGCGCATGAGCGGGCGCCGCGCCGGCCCGGCCGTCGTGCTCGCCGCAATCGATGCCGCACGCGCAGCCGGCTTGTCGCCGATCAAGATCAACTGCGTCGTGCAGCGCGGCGTCAACGACCATACGGTCGTCGATCTCGCCGCACATTTTCGCGGAACCGGCGCGATCGTGCGCTACATCGAATACATGGACGTCGGGACGCTCAACAAGTGGGATCCCGCCGATGTGGTCAGCGCGCGGGAAATCGTCGAGCGCATCGGCGCGACATTTCCGCTCGAGCCGGTCGGCGCCAACTATCGCGGCGAGGTTGCGAGGCGTTACCGCTACGTCGACGGTTCGGGCGAGATCGGCGTGATCTCGTCGGTAACGCAGCCGTTCTGCGGCGAATGCTCGCGCGCGCGCCTCACCACGGATGGCCACTTCGTCACGTGCCTGTTCGCTTCCGGCGGCGTCGACCTGAAGACACCGATGCGGCACGGCGCCACCGACGACGACCTGCGCGGGCTCATGCGCTCGGTGTGGACGAACCGCGGCGACCGGTACTCCGAGGAACGGGCGACGCGGCGCGAAGGCGGCCGCAAGATCCAGATGTTTCAGATCGGCGGGTGACGTGTGGCGTGTTGCCATAAGTGCGCTCCAGCTTCAGGGTCGCCGCTCGAGGTGAAACGCCCATGCCAGATCCCGTCTCGATCCTGTCCGGCCTGAAGGTCATCGACTGCGGCACTTTCGTGTTCGGTCCCGCAGCTACGACTGTCCTCGCGGACTTCGGAGCCGACGTCATCAAAATCGAGCCGCCGGGCATCGGGGACCCGTATCGCTATCTGCAGAAGATGCCGCCTCTGCCCGATGCCGACTGCGCGTACGGCTGGCAGCTGACCAACCGCAACAAGCGCGGCATCGTCGTCAACCTGAAGTGCGCCGAAGGTCAGGAGGTATTGCACCGGCTCGCCCGCTCGGCGGACGTATTCGTCACCAACTATCATCCTTCGGTGCTGCGGGCGGTTGGTGCGACGTACGAAGAGCTCGAGCCGCTCAACGCGCGTCTCGTCTATGCGCAGGCAAGCGGTTACGGCGAACACGGCGAGGAAATCGAAAAGCCCGGTTACGATGCGACCGCATGGTGGGCGCGAAGCGGCCTCATGGACGTCGTTCGCGAAGCCGACTCCGTGCCTGCGCTGTCGGTCGCCGCGATGGGCGACCATCCGTCGGCGATGACGCTGGTAGCCGGGATCCTGCTCGCGCTGCTGCATCGCGAACGCTCGGGCAAAGGCACGAAGGTTTCCTCATCACTGCTCGCCAACGGCGCGTGGGCCAACGCCTACATGCTGCAGGGCGTGTTTGCCGGCGCGCCGCTGTTCCAGCCGATCACGCGCAACGATACGCCGAATGCGCTCGTCAATCGCTACCAGACGAGCGACGGCCGCTGGATCCTGCTCGCGATGGTACAGGAGCAGAAGGACTGGCCGCGCCTTCCGGTCGCGCTTTCGCGGCCCGACCTGCTGACGGATTCGCGCTTCGAAACGCTTGCGGCCAGGCGTGCGAACGCCGCGGCACTGGTCGGCGAGCTCGACGCGATCTTTGCGTCGAAAGACCTCGCCCACTGGCGCGAGGCTCTCGATCGAAACGACATCACGTTCGGCGTGGTCGGTCGGTTGCAGGATGCGGATACGGACCGGCAGATGATCGCCAACGGCATTCTGCCGATGGCCACGCTGGCGGACGGGAAACAGATGCGGACGGTCGACAGTCCGCTTACGGTTGCTTGCGCGCGAAAAGCGTCGCCAGGGCCGGCCCCGAACGCCGGCCAGCATAGCGACGAGGTATTGGCCGAGCTCGGCTTCGACGTGAAGGACATCGCCGGAATGCGCGAGCGCGGCGCAATCTGCTGAAATCACAGGCTTGGACGCAGGCGGACCGCCGGGCTCGACCTCGGGCGTTTCTGTGGCGCCCTACCCGATTGCCCTTTCCCTCGAGTCTCACTCACGTGGTAGTGATGGGAATGCGCAGCAACCCGTGGACACTCCTCATCGCGGCGACCATCTCGATTCTTGCATCTCTGACAACGCCTGCATTGGCAGACTATGACATGTCGGGCCGATGGCTCGCATATATTACAGGTGGCGCGGCTCCGGGCCCGCAGCCTATGCAGTACGATGTCCAGCAGATCGCCGGCGAGATCCTGCTCACGAGCTGGGACGCGAGCCGCAGCTTCACTCAGGCCGGGATGATCGACGAAAACACGGGAGAGTTCAGCCTGTACTTGCCGCAGACTTCCTCGTACCCGTGGTGCGGAACGAGCTGGTCTACCGGATCGGTCGCCGCCGACGGCAAGACATTCACCTCCGAATATTACGTTCATGCGGTTGTGTTCGTACCCGGTTACGAACCCCATGGCGGTCACTTCGAATGCTCGTCGACTGCGGGGCTGCTCTACTCGTTGTTCGGCACCCGTTGCGGCAACGAGCAGATCGACGACGGCGAGCTCTGCGACGACGGCAATGCAAACGACGGCGACTGCTGTACGGCGTCGTGCACGCTCGGCGCCGACGGCTCGGGGTGTTCGGACCTATACGGTTGCGCGACGGGAACCTGCGCGGGTGGTGCGTGCGTAACGTCCACTCCGGCGGCGCAGGGAAAGGCATGCACTTCCGAAACCAATCTGTGCATCGCGGACGTCTGTGACGGAGCGGGGTCGTGCGGAGGCTCGACACCGGCAACGGCAGGGACGCATTGCGAGGCCGACACCGACCCCTGCACCAGTGACACCTGCGATGGCAGCGGCACCTGCCTGCATCCGTTCAATACAGCGCCCTGTCACAGCGACGACGACCCGTGCACGACGGATGTCTGTGACGGCGCAGGCAACTGCTCTCACCCGTTCAACACCGCTCCGTGCACCGATGACGGCGATCCATGCACGACCGACATCTGCGACGGCGCCGGCGCCTGCGGACACGTGTTCAACTCCGCTCCCTGCGCCAGTGACGGCGACCAGTGCACGACGGACGTCTGCAACGCAGGTTCGTGCACCCACGTCGACAACAGCTTCCCGTGCGTAGTCGAATGTGGTGCGGGAACCTGCTCGGGCGGCTCCTGCGAAGTCACGCAGCCTCTGGCCCTGGGAACGCCCTGCGATTCGGAAGCGGCCGCGTGCACGCCCGCATTCTGCGATGGCGCGGGTCACTGCAATGCGAGCGACACGGTCGGCTGCGGCCCGTGTGCGACCTGCAACGGCGTAAGCTGCGTCGCCGACGGCGGCGATTGCGATGACGCTGCCGACGAGATTTCCGTGGCGCTCAGCTCGGACCCAGCCGACGGCAGCAGCGCGAAGCTCAAGATTTCGATCAAGCAGGCGCTCGATGCAGCCGACATCGGCGATCCGACTCTCGGCACGAGCTACACGCTGTGCCTCAATCGACCCGACGTGGACGGCGTCCTGAGAAACGTCGCCGCCATGACCGTGACAGCAGGCGGCACGTGTGAAAGCGCCGAATGCTGGACACAGACTACTCGAGGCTTCGATTACAAGGATCGTGCGTTCGCCTCCGACGGCATCTCTTCGATTCGCCTCGACCAGGCCAAGGGCATCAAGATCAGCGGAAAAGGTCCTGGTCTTCCGATGTCGCAGGGGTCGCTGGTCGACCTGGAATCGATTACTCCGCGCGTTGTCGCGAGCGACGGTGTGACGACCCGGTGCTGGTCGCACGAAGTTCCGGCCGATGTCTTCTCGGTGAAAAAATTCCGGGGCAAGTACTCCGCAGACTGAGGTCTGCCGGGGGAACGTTCCGACCTCAGGCCGGCATCCGGCCGGCCGCCAGCTGCGCGCCGATCCTCGCAAGATGCTCGTGCGCACCGCCGAGCGTGAGCTCGATCTGCTTGGACAGCAGATAGTAGCGGTGCAGCGGATAATCCTTGTCGACGCCGATGCCGCCGTGAAGGTGCTGGGCGGCGTAGCACGCGCGGTGCCCGCCCTCGCTTGCCCAGAACTTCGCGATCGACAGCTCGCGCGTCGCGGGCAGGCCTTCGGCCAGCCGCCAGATCGCCTGCCACGTGGTGAGCCGGACCGCTTCGACGTCGATGTACGCGTCGGCTGCCCTCTGTGCGACGGCCTGGAACGTCGCGATGACCTTTCCGAACTGTTTTCGCTCGGCGGTGTACTTGGCCGTCATCCGCAGCGCACGCTCGGCAATGCCGAGCTCCATCGCGCACAGTCCGGCGATACTGCGCTCGAGCAGCCACGCAAGCACCGCCGCGCCGCGATCGGGCCCGGCGAGGAGATCGTCCGTCGCGACCTTCACGCCCGCCAGCGTCACGCGGTAGAAAAGATCGCCGCTCGTCGTCTCCTGCGCATCGAGCGTGACGCCGTCGGCTTCCGGCGAAACCAGCGCCATGATGATCGAGCCGTCCGCCGTCGTCGCGGGCACGACGATGCGCGACGCAAGGTGTGCAGCCGGAACGCAGATCTTCACGCCGTCGAGCGTCCACGCTGTGCCGTCGGCGTTCGCCGTGGTCGTCGGTCGCGACGCATCGCGCGTGTCGGATTCGACGAGCGCAGCGGTAAGGATCGTCTTTCCGGTGACGACCTCCCCGAGCCAGCGCTTTTTCTGTGCATCCGATCCGAACTCGGCAATCGGCGCGGCGCCGAGGACGAGCGTCGGAAACAGAGGAATCGGCGCGACGAAGCGCCCGGCCTGCTCGAGCAGGATCGCGAGCTCGGCAATACCGAAGCCCATGCCGCCGAATTCTTCCGGCAGAGCGACGCCGAGAAGGCCCGCATCGGCAAGCGCCTTCCACAGCTCGCGGTCGAGCCGCTCGCTCGCCTTCTCGAAGTCGGGCAGCCGTTCGGTCTTGCAGAAGTCGCCGAAGAGCTTCTCGGCAAGGCTGCGGATGTCTTCCTGTTCGCTCGTGAATCCGAAATCCATTGTCGTCTCCTCAGCGCAGCGAGCGCGGCATCTCGAGGCCGGCCATCGCGATGATGTCGCGCTGGATCTCGTTGGTTCCGCCGCCGAACGTCAGGATCAGCATCGAGCGGTACATGCGCTCGATGCGTCCGCCGATCAGGGCCTCGGGCGAATCGCGCCGGATCATGCCGGCCGCGCCGAGCACCTCGAGCAGCAGCCCGTAGGCTTCGATGTAGAACTCGCTTCCGAAAACCTTGACGGCGGACGCTTCGGCAAAGTGAAACGTCCCGTGTTCCATGTTCCACGCCTGGCGCCAGTTGATCAGCCGCAGCACTTCGAGCTTGGCTTCGACGCGTGCGAGGTTGAGCTGCACCCACGGGATGTCGATCACGCGCGAACCGTCGGCGAGATGTTTGTCGCGTGCCCAGGCCGCGGTTTCCTCGAACAGGCGCCCGACGATGCCCGCCGACATCAGCGAAACACGCTCGTAGTTGAGCTGATTGACGATCAGGCTCCAGCCGTTGCCTTCGCCGCCGACCAGCGACGATGCCGGCACGCGCACGTTGTCGTAATACGTTGCGTTGGTCCTGATGCTTCCGATCGTCCCGATCGGCGTGTGGCTGAAGCCGGGACTCTTCGCGTCGACGATGAACATCGAGATGCCGGCATGTTTCGGAGCATCCGGATTGGTGCGGGCGGCAAGCCACACGAAGTCGGCGAAATCGGCCAGGCTCGTCCAGAGCTTCTGGCCCTGGATCACCCAGTCGTCACCGTCGCGTGTCGCACGCGTCTTGAGCGACGCGAGATCGGTGCCGGCATCGGCCTCCGAGTATCCGATGCAGAACAGCGCCTCCCCGGCGAGGATGCGCGGCAGGTAGGTCTTGCGCTGCTCTTCGGTGCCGTACTGCTGGATCGTCGGGCCGACGGTGCTGATCGTCAGGAACGGAAACGGAAAGAACGCGCGCTGCGATTCGTCGGCGAACAGGAACTGTTCGATCGGTCCCATGCCGCGTCCGCCGTACTCGGTCGGCCAGCCGATACCGAGCCATTTGTCGCGGCCCATCTTGCGCATCGCCTGGCGGAACAGCGGTCCGCCGCCTTCGCTGCGCGCGACTTCGGCGGTCAGCTCGGGTGTCATCAGTTCGGCAAAGTAGCCGCGAAGCTCATCGCGCAGGGCGCGTTGCTCGCGAGTCAGGTCGAAATACATGGATTGGCCTCCGCGCAGCGGGTTATGCGCGAAACTAGAACCTGTTTCAATACGGCCGGGATTCCCGGGCCTGGCGGGGATTTTCGGGGACCCGACGTCGGGCCGATGCTCAGCGGTCGCGGCAGCAGCGGACCCCGACGGTTCCGGACTTGAGACCCTTATCGTTGCCGGAGCACACGTCGCCGCAGCCGGCAAAATGCTCGATCGGCTCATTGCCGACGTAGGCTGCGCCGCGGAACTTGCAGTAGTCGCCTTTGCAGTCGGACACCCACTCGCTGACGTTGCCGCTCATGTCGAAAAGACCGGCGAGCCCGCCCTGGCATTCCGGGATGCTGGCAGTCGGAATCGTCGTCCGGCCGCCGGGGCCGGGAAGGTCGTAGGAACCGACGTGACAGCGTGACGGCTGGAACTCCGGGCCGTACGGGAAGGCCCGCTGGTCGGTCCCGCGACATGCCGCCAGCCATTCCTTGCTGTTGCACAGACGGCCGCCGAGGTAACCGCACAGCGCGATCGCGCCGTCGTGATCGATGCAGTTGATCGGATACTCGAGGCGTGTGGCGTCGCCGAAATTGCACGTCTTGTCGACGCTGTCGGCCTTGCACTTGCCGGCCGCGACGCATGCCTTGAATTCCTTGACCGTGGCTTCGGTCGCCAGGATGTCGAACGGCTCGACAGGATGGGCGATCCACCTGCCGGACGCTGCCGATTTGCTGGACGCCACCGGTTTTGTGGACGCCGACGATTTACTGACGGCTGGTGCTCGCGAAGCCGATGGACGAGGTCCGGCAGGCTCCGCGCCGCCGGACGGGGCTGAAACCAGGACCGCCGATGCGGCCATCAGGCACGCAACGACAAACGAACGACAGGCCGGCATCGTTCTTCACCTTTGAACGAATCGCTGTGGCGGTACAATCGCGCCATGGGTCTGTTCGACTGGCTGCGCCGAGGCACAAAAGAAGCACCGGCGGCCAGTGCTGCAGCTGCGACCGGCGAGTCCGACAGTCCGCATGCCGGCAGCGTCCAGACCGGGTCGCAGCTCGCGCAGCCATCCGCTCACGCCGACTCGCCCTCTCCACTGACTCCGTCACGCCCATCGGATGAAGAAGCCGCACCGCGACCGGATCACGACGATGCGGAGAAAGCGTCATCGCCAGCCGACGCGATCCATCCGGTCGATCGCCTGATCGCGGCGCGGTCGGTCGGCGCCGTGCGCGGCATGCTGTCGGCAATTCGTGACGAAGAGGTTCTCGCCGACGTCGCGGCCCGCGCGGCTTCGCACGAAGTGGCGAAGCTCGCGCTTCGCAGCGTCGAGTCGCCCGCGCTTCTGGCGGCAATTGCGTCGAACGCGCACGACCGCAGCGTCGCGCAGGCTGCGCTGCAGCGGACGCATGAGGCTTCGATGCTTGCGCTCGTCGCCGACACGGCCCGCGATTCGGTCGTCGCTCGCACGGCGGTCAAGCAGCTGCACGACGACGAAGCGCTTGCTCGTCTTGCGCTCGAGTGTCGCGACGACGTCGTCGCGCGGCTCGCGGCGCGTGGCATCGAGGCGCCGGCCGTGCTCGCCAGAGTTGCCGCGACCGCACGGCGCGTCGACGTGCGGCGAGCTGCGGCCGACCGCATCGGCGACCTCGAGGCACTCCGCAACCTTGCCGTCCACGAAGAAGATGCCGGCATCCGCGCGTCGTCGCTCGAACGCCTCGACGACGAAGCGGCTCTTGTCGAAGCGGCAAGCTTCGATCCCGAGCCGGACATCCGGTCGCGTACGCTTGCGCGACTTCACGGCGAGAGCGCGCTCGCGGCAGTCGCGCTGCAGAGTCCTCACGCCGACGTAAGGCGCAAGGCCGCCGCGCGCATCGAAGATCCCGAAACTCTCGTCGCAATCGCGTGCCGCGACGACGACCACGACGCGCGCAGCCTCGCCTTCCGCAAAGTTGCGGGGAACGAAGCGTTCCTGCGCGTGCTGCGCGAAGGCGAGCACGCCGACGTTCGTGCACAGGCCGTGCGCCGGATCCACGACCAGGACCTGCTCGAGGCGCATCTCCTCGGAGATCGCGACTGGCAGGTGCGGGCGTCTGCCGCACGCAAGGTGAAAGACGCGGAGCTGCTGGCAAAGGCCGCACGCGGCGACGCCGCATGGCAGGTGCGCGAAGCCGCAACGACGCACGTGCGCGACGAAACGGTGCTCGCCGCGATCGCACATGACGACGACGCGTGGCAGGTTCGCCGCGCCGCTACGGTGTCGTCGCGCGATGCCGCGCTGTTCGCCAACCGTGCGCGATGGGACAAATCGTGGCAGGTCCGGAAGGTTGCGATTACGCGCGTCGAGGATCAGCCGGTGCTCGAGAACCGCGCAAAGAATGACGACGACTGGGGCGTGCGGCGAGTCGCCGTGCAGCGCCTCGCCGACCTCGACCTGGTCGTCAACCGCGCCCGCTGTGACGAGTCGCCGCGCGTACGCGAAGCTGCCGTCCTGCGTGTCGAGTCGCCGATGCTGCTGCGCGAAATCGAAGCAGCCGATCCGGACGAGGCCGTTCGCGCTGCCGCTGCGCAGCGCCTCGCGGAGATCGATGCGGCCGGCGATTCCTCCGTGAATGCCGGGCGCGGCCACCGGCCCGGCGAAGATGCGTCCGCGCGCGACGAAGCCGCGCCTCCGGCGGGCAGCGACGAATCAGGTCGTCTCGGGAATTCCCAGGATTCTTGAGATCGCCAGTACCGTCTGCGCTTCGAATCGCTGTCGTGAAGGTCGGTCTCCGTCCGCGTCCAGGCCCGTGAAACATGCGCGCAGCGATGCCTCCATGAGACCGAACAGGATCTCGGCCACTACCGGCGCATCAACGTCGTCGAGGATGTGCCTGGACGACCAGACCTCCAGCATGCGCTCGACGGCCTGCGTGATCGCTACGCGATTGGCTTTCTGGGCCAGCGGCGCAGCCGACGGATCGTCGCTCAGCAGGAACAGTCCGAACCCCGGCCAGCTCTCCGAGACGAAATCGAACGCGCGCCGGACCATCTGCTCGACGGTCTTTCGCGATGCGACCGGTTCGATCACGCCGAACATCGCCGTCGCAAATCCCGCGCCGTAGCGTTCGCCGACGGCCTTCAGCAGCTCCGGCTTGGATCCGAAATAGTGAAAAACGTTTCCTTCGGCGACGCCCGCCGCGCGCGCGATGTCGCCGGTGGAAACCGCGGCGTATCCTCGCTCGGAAAACAGCCGCGTCGCTTCGACGAGCACGCGCTCGCGACGGCCATGCGGATCTTTTTTCCACGTTACGGGCTTGCGCCCGGGCCGGCTTGCGCGCCGCGTGGCCTTCTCCGTCGCGTTCGCGCGGACGGCTCGGTCGTTTTCTTTGATACCGGTCATGTACCCGAGGGGCCTCGCGCGTCCGCCGCTGCCCTGCCCTTTCGCAGCCATCGCCGCGCATGCCACATGGCCCGCGCAAGCGGCCCCTCGGCGGGATCGAGCGCGAACACGGCGGGAAATTTCAGAAACAGCCGGCGGTCTCCGGAAAGACGCACCTTGCCGGTCAGAAGCGCCCACGGCGCGCTGCGCGTCCCCTGCTGGATTTCGAGGAAGATGCGGCCTTCGCACGCGACTTCGAGATCCGGCGCATCGGCCGTTCCCGTGCGCACCTCCGCCCGTCCGCGCTGAATGCGAAGAATCCAGTCTCCTCGTCCGCTTCCATGAAAACGAAACTGGGTGGTGAAATCGAGATCGCCGGCCTCTTCGGCGCGGAAAAAATGCGGCATGTTGCGCATCATCGCATCGACGTCGAGCGACGAAATGCGCGAAAGCGGGATGAGGCGCGTCGTACGTGATGCGGGTTTGCCGGCGTCGCCCGCCGTCCGCCATTCGCCTGGCGCGATTCCTAGACGCTCGCGCGCCGACGGCGTGTCGATCACGAACTGCTCGTCTTCGACGGATCGTGTATGCGACAGGGGCTTCAGTGTTTCGTCGAGATAGCGCCGCCGCACGTTCCGGTCGGCATGAAACGCTTCGTGCATCTCGGCCGGGCATGTCGCCACGCAGTTGAAGCAGCGATACTCGACCTTGTACGCGAGCGCCTGCCACAGCGCGGCGATTTCGGCGTTGTTCCAGCGTTTGCGAAAGCGCTTCGCGTTACCACGCGACAGGTCGTGGACGATGTCGAGAAAACCCGGGATCGAATCGCGATACGTGTGATTGTAGCAGGCGAAAAAGTCGAAATCGCCGTCCGGCTTGATCGCTTCGGTCGGACACGACGCCACGCACAGGTTGCACGAAAGACACGGATTCCACTCGACCGGCGAATCGAGGGCATCGAATTCGAGATTCGTGACGACGGTATCGATCAGGCAGTACGCGCCGAACTTCCTGTGCAGGAAGTTGCGGCTGGTGCCGATGACGCCGAGACCCGCGGCCTGGGCGACCAGCTTGTGGCTGAGCGGCCAGATCTTGTCGGCCCAGCGCTGGCTGACTTCCTGCGGCCAGCCGATCGTGGTCGTGAGCGACTCGCCGCCAAGCGAGCGAATGTACGCAATCGTGCGATGACCCATCGCGAAGATGCGCTCCTCGCACGAGTACAGCTCGTGGTTGGCTGCAGGAAGATAGCGCGACTGCATCGACGGCTTGTTCTCTTCGCCGATGAGGCAGACGAGCGAACGGGCATGCGGATAGACGTAGCGGATCTCGTCGATTTCGTGCGCGATGGCCGGATCGTCGATCGAGATCACGCCGACGTCGTCCGCCCACGTCGCGACGGCGTTCTTGAACTCGGCGAGCGGCACCGGGCTTTTCACGCCACGGCCCGGAAGGCGCTCGGCATCGATCGGCCGGAACGGCCACGCGTATGCGGTTCTCGGCGCGATTCGCGCGTCATCGTCGCGACGCGGCCGGCCGGGGGCCGGGAACGGAAACTTCCATTCAGCGTGCGTGGTGGGGGCCTCAATGCGCCGTGGCGGAATTTCGCTCGCGACGGGATCGATGTCGGGTGGTCGCATGCTGGCCTCGGCGGGGCTTCGGACGCCCGGGGTCAGAATTGAGTACGACTCAATTCGTACCGTCCCGGCCGCCGCCCGTCAAGGGCTTCGGCGCCTGCACAAAAAAAGGGGCCGGGAGAAAACTCCCGGCCCCTTTCAGGTCCCGATTGGCCGCGCCTTGGCGGCCCCTGGCTCAGGCCGCTTTAGCGACCCGCTGCCACAGGGTCGCGTCTAGCGACCCGCGGCCACAGGGTCGCGTCTAGCGACCCGCGGCAATGATCGCCGACAGCTCGAACTGAGCCTCGACCGTTCCTTCCTTGTCGCCGACGTTGATGTACCAGCCCTGCTCGCCGGGGAACCGGCTGCTGGGCAGCGAACAGTATGTCGCGTGCTCGAGCTGCATGTCGATCATCGTGATCGACGGGAAGAAGCGCCGCTCGTACTTGCTCTCGTACGCAGCCTCGTCACGCGGCTTCTTCGAAATCTTGAACTCGTTGACCCACATCTTCCAGAGCTCGCCGGCGGTATCGTAGATGTCGGAGTATGCGATGAAGTAGCTCTCCTGGTCCAGATACATCACGCGCTTCGAGTACGCGTACTGCGGCAGCTTGGAGATACCTTCGATGATCCAGACCTTGCGCGGCTCCCACACGTCGGCGTGCATGAAGTCGCCCGACGGCTCGCCCCACTGGACCGGCATCTTCTTGCCGTGCATCGACGACAGCACCGTCTTCTCGCCGAGATACTTCCAGTCCATCCACGCGATGTTGCCCGCGTAGCCGCCGTAGCTGTCCTGGTCCGTGTCCTGTCCGAACAGCGCGTCCGAGCGCTGCGCGGAAGACAGACGACGCACGCGACGGAGCTGAGGCAGATAGAGCCAGCTGTCGTCCTGCTTCGAGTTGTCGAGGTAGCGGTTGTACGTAAAACCCGTGCCCTTCAGATCGAACGGCTCGATCAGAGGATAGAGCGATTCCTTGTAACGCACGCCATCGCGGTTCGGCTCCATCGCCGGCTTCGGGTCGACTTCGAGACGACCGGTAAAATACAGGCGCCGGAAGTGATCGATCAGGAAGTGGCGCTCGACCTTGACCGGGTCGCCGTTCTTGCCGACGGCACCGGTGTCGCAGTCGAAGTTTCTGAGGTCGAGGTCGTCGATCTCGATCGCGGCCTCGTAGTTGAACATGTGCTTGACGGCTTTGTCGGGGTCGCCGTCGGCGATGGCCGGGAACGGAAGGCCGGCCACGTAATTCTCGACATGGATCTTGTCGGCGCCGAGCTTGACCTGACCCGAATACTTTTCGGTCGCTTCCTTGACGGGAGCCGGCTGCTCGATCTTCTGGTACGGGCCGACGTTGATCTTCACGCCGCGTTCGATCGACCAGATCATGGCCGGACCGAAGAGCTCCTTGTACTTGTCCAGGTTGGAGCGGTCGATGACCGTTCCTGGCGCGGGGGTGTCTGCCAACACGGTCATCGGCAAAGCCGACGCGGCAAAGGCCACTGCACCGAGCGCCAACCATGTCGCGCGGGTCGCTTTCATGCGGAATCCTCCTCGGTCCTTCGAATCGATGATTGCGCCCGCGGCTCTCGTGCCGTCCGGAAGCATCGCCCTAACGGGCAGAACGGGATTATGCCTGATTGTCAGTTTGCGTCCAGCCGGTTGAGGCGCTGCCAGCACTCTGTAAACCCGGGCGAGTGAAGGGAAAGTGGGTGCGGGGGGAGGATTTGAACCTCCGACCTGCGGGTTATGAGCCCGCCGAGCTACCAGACTGCTCCACCCCGCGGGCGCGGTGTATGGAGCACAACGCGGGATGTCAACATTTTGCCGGAAATTCAGGCGCTGCGACGGTTCGTTCGAGGCCGCGGCGTTCGGCTCGACGGCCGCTCTTTTTCCGTCGCGGTCGCGGCCTCCTTGAGCAATTTCACTTCTGCGGAAGAGAGCGTTCGCACGTCTCCGACTTCGAGCTTGCCAAGCTCGAGAGGTCCGATCGCCTCGCGCCTGAGCTTCTCGACCCTCGCTCCAACGGCTTCGAACATGCGGCGGATCTGCTGGTTGCGACCCTCCCGGATGCGCACGTCGATCCAGCTCTTGCCGCCGGCATGCCGCATTTCGCGAACATACGCCGGCGCCGTGGTCACACCGCGCAGCCGCACGCCCGCGCGAAGCGCTTCGATCGCTTCGCGTGACGGCCTCGGACTGACTTTTACGGCGTAACGTTTCTCGACGTGAAACTTCGGGTGCGTCAGAAGCTGCGCGAGCTCTCCGTCGTTGGTCAGCAGCAGCAATCCCGAGGTGTGGAAATCGAGCCGTCCGACCGGATAGAGCCCGGGAACGGCAAGTGCGCGAACGACGTCCCCGATGCAGAAGCGCCCTTCCGGATCGCGCAGAGTCGACACGCATCCGTCGGGCTTGTGGTACGCGTAGTAACGATGCTTCGCCGCTCCGTGCAGCAGGCGACCGGAGACGCGCACGTGATCGACGCCTTCGCGCGCACGCGCACCCGCTTCGGTGACGACTTTTCCGTTGACCTGGACTTCGCCGGCGGCGATCAGCCGCTCCGCATCGCGACGCGAGCATTCACCCGCGCGCGCGATCAGCACATGAAGCCGGGTCCCTTCAGCCTTTGTCGTCTCCGTCTTCGTCTTCGTTTTCGTCGGCTTTTTCATGATGGTCGTCTTGCCCGGCCTGATCGGCGTCTTCCTGGCTTCGCTCTTCGATTTCGGCGCTACCGCTATCGGCGCTGTCGAGCGGCAGGATCTCGCCCGGTTCGTTCTCGGTGAACCCGCCCTGCTCGGACATGCGCTCGAAGTCGCTGCCGAGCTCGGGCAAGGTCGGCAGCTCGCGGATGTTGCGCAGGCCGAACAGCTCGAGAAATTCCTGGGTGGTCGCGTAAACCAGCGGCCGGCCCGGAACGTCCTTGCGGCCGATCACCTTGGCGAGCCTCTTTTCGACCAGCGATTCGAGCACGCCGCCGCTGTCGACACCACGCACGGTTTCGATTTCCTGGCGCGTCACCGGCTGCTTGTACGCGACGATCGCTATCGTTTCGGTAGCAGCACGCGTCAGTCGCTGCGGCCGCTCGCGGAACAGCTTGCGCACGTAGCGCTGGTGCTCGGGCGCAGTCCGAAGCTGCCAGCCGCCGGCGACTTCGATGAGCCGGATCCCGCGCGTGAGATATTCGGTGGCCAGCTCGGCAAGCGTGGCCTTGACCTCTTCGATGGTCGCGCCTTCGACGAATTCGACCATCTTCTTTGCCGGCAGCGGATCTCCGGCTGCGAACACGAGTGCCTCGATGACCGGCCGCAACCGATCGACGGGCCACGTGCCGGATGCCGTGCCGGCGGTCTCGTCCGCCGGAAGATCTTCGCGTGGTTCGTCATTGCTCACGATGAAACCCCATCCTCGTCGTCCGCTTCGTTCTGCGCGCCAGGCGATTCGCCGGATTCACCAGGCGTTTCGCCGGATTCACCAAACGTTTCGCCCTCGGCCCGTTCCAGCGCTTCGGCCGCGCTCGTCTGCGGCCCGTACATCTCGGTCAGGTTCGCGATGGTCTCGTCGACGTTCTGGTCGACGAGCCTGAGCCAGATCGGACCGAAGCGTCCTTCCTGCTCGGCGCGGATTACCTGGTTCTTGACCATCTCGAGCAGCGCAAGAAATGTCGCAATGACGAGCCCGCGCGGGACGTCGTCGGCGAACAGCTCCTGAAACTCGATCCGCTCTTCGGCCTTGAGGCGGTTCACCATGGACCGCGCAGCATCCGAAACGCTGAACTCCTCGCGCGAAACCGTATGCGGCCTGCGGGCAGCCGACTTGGCGAGCACGCGCCGGAGCGCTTCGAACAGATCCGCCATGTCGAGCTGGCGCAGCGGCACTTCTTCGGCCTCGCCGTCCGGCACCGTCGGCGAGCGGCGGAACACGTCGCGATCGAGCAGCAGGCGATCGCGAAGCACTTCGCTCGCCTCGCGAAAGCGCTGATACTCGGCGAGCTGGCGGACGAGATCGGCGACTTCTTCGTCTTCCTCTTCGTCGTCCTCGTCGTCGCGCGGCAGCAGCAGGCGCGATTTCATGTACATCAGCGACGCGGCCATCAGCAGGTATTCGCCGGCAACGTCGAGGCTGAGCTCCTCGAACATGTTGATGTACGCAACGTACTGGTCGGTGATCTGCGCGATCGGCAGATGATAGATGTCGAGCTCGTTCGAACGCACCAGGTGCAGCAGCAGGTCGAGCGGCCCTTCGAACGCATCGAGGCGCACGGTGTAAGCCGGAGTCGCCATTACAGGCCCATCCTGGAGCGAACCTCGGTCATCGTCGTCTCGGCAGTTTCGGTCGCGCGCCTTTCGCCTTCCGCAAGGGCGTCGGCGACCACGTTGCGCGTGCCTTCGAGCGTGCGCCGCCGCTCCTGGATCGGCGCGAGCTCCTGCTGCACGGCGCGGATCATCACCTTCTTGCAGTCGACGCATCCGATCGACGCAGTCCGGCAGCCGATCGTCAGCTCGGCACGCTCGTCGTCGGTGCAATAGATCTCGTGCAGGCGGAACGCGGGGCAGTCCTTCGGATCGCCGGGGTCGGTGCGGCGCTGGCGCCGCGGGTCGGTGACCATGCGCACGAGCTTGTTATAGATCGTGTCGGCGTCATCCGTGAGCGCCACGGCATTGCCGTAGCTCTTGCTCATCTTGCGGCCGTCAGTGCCCGGCACCCGCGCGGCGGCGACGACCAGCCCTTTCGGCTCCGGAAAAACATCGCCGAACAGGCGGTTGAAGCGGCGCGCGACCTCGCGCGTGAGCTCGACGTGCGGAAGCTGGTCCTCTCCGACCGGGACCGAAGTCGCCTTGTACAGAAGGATGTCGGCGGCCTGCAGCAGCGGGTAACCGAGAAATCCGTACGTCGAAAGGTCGCGGCCCGACAGCTGCTCCTGCTGCTCTTTGTAGGTGGGCACGCGCTCGAGCCACGGCACGGGAATGATCATCGAGAACAGCAGATGCAGCTCGGCGTGCTCGCGGACGCGCGACTGCCGGAAGATCACCGACCTCGCCGGATCGAGCCCGACCGCAAGCCAGTCGAGGATCATCGCGTTGGTGCTTTCGCGTATGCCCGACGGATCGGCGTAGTCGGTGGTCAGAGCGTGCCAGTCGGCAACGAAGAAGTAACAGTTGCCGGCTTCCTGCAGACGCACCCAGTTCTTGAGCGCGCCGTTGAGATGCCCGAGATGCAGCGCACCGGTCGGACGCGTTCCCGACACGACGACCTCACGGGAAGGCGTTGCTGGTTTCGCCGCGCCCACGACCGGCTACCCGAACAGCGCCTGCAGCACGCCGAGGATGGCACCGGCGACGGGCCTGAGAATCGAATCGAGCATGTGCGTGGCCAGAAGCACCATGACGATCAGAAAACCGTACGGCTCCAGGCGCGCGACGTTGTACGCGAGCTCGCGCGGAAGCAGCCCGACGGCAACGCGCCCGCCGTCGAGCGGCGGGATCGGGATCATGTTGAACACCGCCAGCACGACATTCAGCATCACGCTGTTCTGGCACATCCTGGCCAGAGGCTCGGCAATGCGGAATCCGCCGTCGGGCCCGGCCGCCATCGGCACCATGGAAATGATCAGCGACAGCAAGGCGGCGCTGGCGAATGCGAGCGCGAGGTTCATCAGCGGCCCGGCCAGCGCGACCAGCACCATGTCGCGGCGAGGGTTGCGCAGCTGGTGGAACGAGATCGGCACCGGTTTCGCCCAGCCGAACAGGAACGGTGCGCCGGTCATCATCAGGAAGGCCGGAAGCGCGAGCGTGCCGACAGGGTCGATGTGTGCCAGCGGATTGAGCGTCAGGCGCCCGGCGATCGATGCGGTGTTGTCTCCGAGCTGTTTGGCCACGTAGCCGTGCGCCCACTCGTGGAACACGACCGCCATCAGGAACGGTACGACGAACAGTGCGAATTCTGCCGGATTCAGGTGCATACAGGGCTACGAAGGCCCCAGCGCAGGGCGGCCAACCGGCCACGCATACCAGCGCCCCCACCGGCGGGCAACCGGGTGATGTTCGCGAGCTTGCGTATCAATCAGCGTGGCGGGCCTTTGCCTCCGACACCTTCACGCGAAACTTTCATCCGCGAACGCGGATGGTGCTTGCGATGAACCTCCGAGAGACGCCCGGCGGCAACATGCGTGTAGATCTGCGTCGTCGTGATGTCGGCGTGCCCGAGCATCAGCTGCACCGAGCGCAGGTCGGCACCGCCTTCGACGAGATGCGTGGCAAACGAGTGCCGCAGTACGTGCGGCGACAGGTCGGGAAGCCCGGCTTTGGCGGCCAGGGTCCGCAGCCGCTTCCAGAAGCCCTGTCTCGTCAGCTTCTTGCCGCGGCGGCCGAGAAACAGCGCGCGCGAGCGGCCCGACGGGTCGAGCAGGCCGCGATCGCTCGCCATGTATTCGCGCAGCGCCGCCATCGCCTTGCTGCCGATCGGCACCGCCCGCTCCTTGGATCCCTTGCCGATCACGGTCAGGTAGCCCTGGTCCAGATGAAGGCCGGAAGCCGCGAGCTCGACGGCCTCGGTCACGCGCAGACCGCACCCGTAGATCAGCTCGAGCATCGCCCGGTCGCGCGACGCGAGGATGTCGCCGGCGGCAGCCGCGCCGAGCAGCGCGACGATTTCATCGATCGAAAGCACCTTCGGCATCGGCCGGCTGCGGCGCCCGGGGCGCAGGTCGAGCACCGGCGATGCCTCGAGCTCTCCCTCGCGAACGAGATGCTTGAAGAATCCGCGCACCGCCGACAGCGTGCGCGCGCGCGAGGAAGGTGCGAGCCCTTCGGTTTCGAGCTGTTCCAGGAAACACACGAGGTCGGCGCGCTCGACGCTCGCCGCCGTCGCGCGATGCCTTGCACGCATCGCCGTCAGAAAACGCCGCAGGTCGATCGCGTACGCGTCGACCGAATTTCCGGAGAGGCCTTTTTCGGTCGAGAGGTGGTCGAGGTAGTCGTCCACGAGCCTGGCCAGGACAGATTCCGCCATCGGCGTGCTCAGAAGACGCGAACCGCGACGGCGGAAGCCGCCGGCACCGGCGCGGGCACGTCGTCGCGATCGAGCGCATCGGCGATCGCGGCACGGATTTCGTCGAGCCGAACCGAATCTTCGATCTTCGAACGATTGGAGTCGGTCACGTAGAAGACATCGAGCACGGCGGTAAGGTGCGTCGAGATCTTCGCCAGATGGATGTCGAGGCCGAGGCGGAAAATCGCGTCGGCGACCAGGAACAAAAGCCCCGGCCGGTCGCTCGCGTACACGTCGATCACGGTGAATTCGCGCGAGAGCCGGTTGTCGATCTCGACGCGGGTCGCCGAACGGCGCGCGGCACTGCGATCGCCGATGCGCCGGGTACGGCTGAGCAACACCTCGCGCACGATGCTCGACGCGTCGACCTCGCCGGCGAAGATGCGCTCGAGGGTCGCGGCAACGCCCGCCCAGACGTCGACCGAGGCGACATCGACCTCGGCTTCGTTGTGCTCGATGCGGAACACGTCGAGCGCCCAGCCGGTCGACGTCGTCACGAGCCGCACCGACAGGATGTTGAGCCCGTGCGAGGAAAGTGCGCCGACCATGTCGCGGAACAGCCCGATGCGGTCGCGCGCGCAGATCGTGAACTCGGTGAATCCGCGCTCGGGGAAATGTTCGACGCCGTGGCGGAAGATCGACTTTCCGACCGACTCGTAAAGCCGCCAGTGATCGATGATCTTCTCGTCCGGATTGCCGAGGAAGTACGAAGTGGGCAGTGCGGCGAGGAAGTCCTGCAGCCGCGCGTGCTCGGACGTGCCGGCGGTGCGCGCGAGCAGACGAAGCCGGGTCCGTTCGGCGCGGCTTTCCATGTCCGCTTCGCTTACGACACCGGTTTCGAACACTTCGACCGCGCGCCGGTATAGCTCCGCCAGCAGGTGATCCTTCCAGCTGGTCCAGATCACGGGCCCGACGGCACGCATGTCCGCAAACGTCAGCAGGTAGAGCAGCGTGAGGTTTTCGGCCGTGCCGACGTCGCGGACGAAATCGAGGACGAGGTTCGGATCGTCGATGTCGCGGGTCTGCGCGAGCATCGACATCAGCAGGTGGTTGCGCACGAGGAATTCGAGGGTGTCGCGATCGTCCTCGTGCATGTACAGGCGCTCGGCGATCTCGCGCACCATCTGGGCGCCGCGCTCGTCGTGGTCGCCGCCGTAGCCCTTGCCGACGTCGTGAAACATCATCGCGAGAAACAGGAGCTCCGGGCGATCGCAGTCGCGCATGGTCTGCGTGAGGAACGGGCTCTTCTGCTGGAGCTCGCCCTGGCGCAGCGATTCGAGCTCGCGAATGCCGATCAGCGAATGCTCGTCGACCGTGTACACGTGGTAGTAATCGTGCTGCACCATGCAGAACAGGCGGCCGAACTCGGGAATGAGCTTGCCGAGCACTCCGAGCCGATTCATCTGCGCGAGCGTCCGGTAGACGCCGTCTTTCGCGCGCAGGATGTCGAAGAACAGGTCGACCGCAGCCTTGCTCGCGGCGACCTCCGGCGTGATCAGGTCGACCTTCTGGCGCAGGAGCTCGCGCGATCTCGACGACAGCCGCAGGTCGAATCTCTGGCAATCGGCGAATACCGCGATCAGGTTGAGCGGATCACCGTCGATCGCTTTTTCCTCGATCTGCAACCGGTCGCCGACGACCGTGACGCCGGGCCGGAGCGCGCGCTGCTTGACGAGCCGCTCGAGAAGGCCCGTCCGCTCCGGCGGCGACAGCAGCCGGTCGATGATGTCGTCGGTCGTTCGCCACATCACCGCAGCGTGGTGGTAGTAGTCGCGCATGTACATGTCGCCGACCGAGTTGTTGCCTTCGGCCGGATAACCGAAGCGCGCGCCGATCGCGTCCTGGCGCTCGAACGTGAGCTGCTCGGTCTTGCTCTTGGTATGGAAATGCAGCGCCGCGCGCGTGCGGAACAGGAACTCGCGTGCAGCTACCAGCTCTTCGTATTCGCGGGCAGTGACGATCTCGCGGTCGAACAGGGCTTCGAGATCGGAAGCGTCAGCCTTGACGCGCGCGATCCACAGCGCGTGGTTGAGATCGCGAAGCCCGCCCTGCCCTTCCTTGACGTTCGGCTCGAGGATGAACACCGAACCGCCGTGCCTGGCGTGCCTGCCCCGCGTCTCGGCGATCTTGGCGGCGACGAAGACCTCGACGTCGCTGGTCGCGAGCTTCTTTCGCACGATGCTTTCGTATTCGCCCGCCAGCTCCGGGCTTCCGCACAGGAAGCGTCCGTCGAGCAGCGCGGTCTTGATCGTAAGGTCGCCGGCCGCAAGGCTCACGCATTCCTGCGCGTTGCGTACGGCGTGCCCGACCTGCAGGCGCGCATCCCACAGGCTGTACAGAAGCGACTCGGTCACGGTTTCGACGAACGGCGTGACCGATCCCGAATGCAGGACCAGCAGGTCGACGTCCGATTGAGGGCACTGCTCGCGGCGCCCGTAGCCGCCGAGCGCGAACACCGCGCAATGCTGGCGGGTGCGCGCATAGCGCCGGCCGTAGCGCTCGATCGCGGCGTCGAAAAGGAACCGGATCAGGTTGTCGAGGCACGCCGCGAAGCGCAACGCAGTGTCGGTGCCGCTCGCGCCCGCCCAGTGGGCGGTTTCGAGCTCGTCGCGCACGGCTTCGAAGTAATCGCGCGCGATGTCGGAGAGTTTGCCCGAGACGCTTCCGGGCGCGGGAAGGATGATCGACCTCGACGGGCCCGGAGGCGCACCGGTGGTCATCCACGACTCCGTAGCGGCCACGGCCGCCAGACCGGGAATCGATCGAAGCCGTCAGAGCACGCCGGGTTTTCCCGCCGCTCCGTTGTCGCTGCTCGCTGCGCCGCTTCGCTGCTCTTCGAGAAACAGGCGGATGCCGCGAGCGACGCCGTCGGCGATCTGTTCGCGGTAGACCTCGGATCGCATGCGTAAACCTTCTTCACGATGGGTGAGAAACGCGGCCTCGACGAGCACACTCGGGGCCGCATTGTTGCCAATGACGAAAAAAGGCCCTTCTCTTGCGCCGAGATCGCGAACGGCCTCATACCGCAGATCCAGCTGGCGCACCAATTCGCTTTGCACCAGCGTCGCAAGCCGCGCCGACTCCTCGCCATGATCCGCGACCGGCAACGCCGAACCGCGCAGCGACGCACGCGAGACCTTGGCTGCCGAACGCCCACGCACCGATTGACCGTCGTTCTCGAGCCGCGCAAGCCGCCGGACCAGTCGGTCAGCCGGCGCGTTGGCCGCCGGGCTGTCGAGTGACCGGGTGCGATAGTACGTCTCGAAACCGCGCGCCGCGGCGCTTTTGCTGGCGTTCGCGTGGATCGACACGAAAACGTCGGCGTTCCAGCGTCGCGACGTGTCGCGCCGGTCAGCGAGCTCGACGAACTCGTCGCCGCTGCGTGTCATGACGACATCGATGTCGCCGCGGCTGCGAAGCCTTCGCGCAACGCGCTCGGCGACGTCGAGCACGATGTCTTTCTCGTACTCGCCCGTCCATGCGCTCGCACCCGGATCCTTGCCGCCATGGCCCGGATCGAGGACCACGACGGGCTTTTCCATCACCGAGGGCACCGAGGGCGCCGAGTGGACCGAGCGCGCGAGCAGCGGCGCAGCCGGCTCTGTCGCGAGTCTGGTCGCGTCCGAAGCTGCTGCAGCCCTGCTCGCGCGCGATGCTGGAGGATTTCCGTTCGACGTGCCGGCGCGCGGCCTCGAGGACGTCGAACCAGACATGCTTGCGTCCGATGCACCCGACATTGCGCGCGAAGCGCCCGCGGCGCGCGCCGTCGCCGGGTTCGGCGGCTGCGAAGCATCGACGAAGCTCAGGATCAGATGCGACGCGTCGGCGCTGGCCTCGAGCCTCGGCGGGATGCGGCCGGCCACGTCGACCGAGATGCGAACCATGTGCGAGGATTCGTCGACCAGCACGATCACGCCGTCGACGCGTGCGTCCGCAACCGGAAGCATGCGCGGGACGCCGTCTTCGGCCGTCGATTCTTCGATGTCGGCGAGCACCGACCTGCCGTCGTCGCTCGCGTGAATCCGATAACGCAGCTCGCCGCCGGTCTCGACGATGATGCGGGTTTCGCCGTCGGCATGGATCGCGCGAACGCCGCGCACGACGGCGGCCTCGCTGCCGCCGGCGACCAGCAGCAGTGCAGCGCCGCAAAGCGACGCGAACGAAATCGGACGGAAAAGGAGCGCCAGCCGCACCACACAACCTCCACAGCGAACCGGCGGCGGCGCATCGCCGTCCGGTCCACCGCGAATTATTGCGCTGCCTTGGCTTCCTCCACAAGGCGAGCAAGGAGGTTCAGGGCTTCGAGCGGCGTCATCGACTCCGGCGCGAGCGCCGCGACGCGGGCCGCGAAGCCCTCGGCGGCGCTCTCCTCGGGCCCGCGCCCATCTCCAGACCTCGCCGAGAACAGGCTGAGTTGTCCGGCACTTGCGGCTCCGATCCCCTCGCCGCTCTCGAACTTTGCAAGGATGCCGCGAGCCTTGTCGATGACGGCATCCGGCACGCCGGCCAGCCGCGCGACCTCGATCCCGTAGCTCCCGCTCGTCGGTCCCTCGGCGATCCGGTACAGGAAGATGACCGAGCCCTTGTAGCGCCGGATGGCGACCGAGAAGTTCTCGGCAAGCTCGTGCTCGGACTCGAGCGCGGCCAGCTCGTGGTAGTGCGTCGCGAACAGCGTCTTCACGTGCCGCTCGAGCATCGCTTCGGCGACGGCCCACGCGATCGAAATGCCGTCGAACGTCGACGTGCCGCGCCCGATCTCGTCGAGAACGACGAGGCTGCGCTCGGTCATCGCCGCCAGGATGGCCGCGGTCTCCGACATCTCGACCATGAACGTCGACTGTCCGGCAGCAAGGTTGTCGCTCGCGCCGATGCGCGTGAAGATCCGGTCCACCAGCGGAATGCGTGCGCTCGTCGCCGGCACGAAGCAGCCGCAGTGGGCGAGCAGCACGATCAGCGCAGTCTGGCGCAGGTACGTCGACTTGCCGGCCATGTTCGGTCCGGTGATGACCATCAGCAGCCGGCTGTCCTCGCCGAGGCGGCAGTCGTTGGCGACGAACGACGATCCGAGTCGCGCTTCGACAACAGGATGGCGGCCTCCGATGATGTCGAGCTCGCATCCGTCGTGCATCTCCGGCCGCACGTAGCCGCGCTGATGGGCTGTTTCGGCGAGCCCGGATAACGCATCGAGCGTTGCCAGCGCCGCCGCGGTTCGTCCGAGGCTTGGCTGTGAAGGAGCGAGAGACGCAACCAGCGCATCGAAAAGCTGCCGCTCCTTGGCGAGAAGTCGCTCTTCGGCGCCGAGCACTTCGTTCTCGCGCGACTTGAGCTCGGGCGTGATGTAGCGCTCGGCGTTGGCGACGGTCTGCTTGCGCGTGTAGCTGGCCGGAACCAGCGCCTGATGCGTGTGCGTGACCTCGATGTAGTAGCCGAACACGCGATTGAACCCGACCTTGAGCGACGGGATTGCCGTCCGTGTCTTCTCCTCGGCTTCGAACGACAGGATCCAGCCTTTTCCGTCGCGCGAGATCGCACGCAGCCGGTCGACGTCGGCATCGAAACCGTCGCGGATCACCGCGCCTTTTCCGATCGCGGCGGCGACTTCGTCCGTCAGCGTCGCCGTGATCCGGCTGCGCACGCCGGCGAGCCCGTCGAGGCTGGCGGCATGGCGTGCGAGCGCTGCGCCGGAGCGCGAGATCCGCTCGCCGAGCTCTTCGATGCTCGCGAGCGCGTCGGCAAGCCGCCGCACGTCGCGGGGCGATCCGCTTCCGGCACCGATGCGACCGATCAGGCGCTCGAAATCGCCGATGCGGCGAAGGCTCTCGCGGATGTCGGCGCGCAGCGAGTAGTCGTCGATCAATGTCTCGACCGCGTCGAGACGCTCGCCGATCGCCGCCGGATCGGCGAGCGGGCGAACGAGCCACGTCCGCAGCAGCCGCTTGCCCATTCCGGTCGTCGAGCGGTCGAGGACCGACACCAGCGAGCCGCGCGAGCTGCCGTCGTACGATTCGAGCAGCTCGAGGTTGCGGCGCGTCGATGCGTCGAGATGAAGATAGGCTGCCGTCTCGTAGCGAACCGGCGCGCGCAGGTGCTCTACGTGCCCGCCCTGCGTCGCGGTCGCGTAGCCGCGCAGTACGGCGCACGCAGCATCGGCAGCATCTTTGGCGTCGCTGGCGGCCGGCCGCTCGCTGATCACGCAGCGCGGAAGAAGGCGCGCGATGCGTTCGCGAAGCGCGCCCATCGCCGGCGCGCGGCTATCCGCTTTGTTTCCCGGTCCGGTCCGGATTGACCGCCCCGCTTCGCTTTCCAGCACGATCTCCGCCGGGGCCGCTGCCCGAAGCTCGTCGTCGAGCCGTTCGCCGGAGACGAGCTCGGTCGCGCGCATCTCTCCGGTCGAAAAATCGCAGATCGACAAGCCCCACGATTCACCGCGCTGCACGACGGCCGCAAGGTAGCTCGCACGGTCGGGCGCGAGGCTTTCCTCGTCGACCGTCGTTCCCGGCGAGATCACGCGCGTGACTTCGCGGCGTGCGATGCCTTTTTCGGGAAGCTCGAGCTGCTCGCAGACGGCCACCTTGCGGCCCGCTTCCATCAGCCGCGCCACGTACGGGCGCAGCGCATGGTACGGAATGCCGCACATCGGGATCGGGTGCTCGTCGTTGCGGTTGCGCGACGTCAGCGTCAGGTCGAGAAGCTCGGCGGCGGTTTCCGCATCCTCGAAGAACAGCTCGTAGAAATCTCCCATCCGGAAGAACAGCAGCGCGTCCTCGTGCGCGGATTTGAACTCGAGGTACTGCTGCATCGCCGGCGTCAGCTTCGCGGCGATGCGCGCGCGCGAGCTGCGCGTCGAAGGCGGCAATGTCTCGCCGCCGCCGCTCGCTCCGGCGAGGCCCTCGGTGGACGCGACTCCGCTCACAGGACCTTGCGTTTCTTGCCGACGTGGTCGACGAGCACGAAGTGCCCGAGCTGCTCGGGAGTCGTATAGAACGCCCGGCCGCGGTTGATGGCGGTCATCTTCTGAACGAACGCGCGCAGCAGCGGGCTGTCGTCGAGCATGAACGTATTGATGCGGACTCCGCGGCGCGTGACGCGCTCGACTTCCTTCAGCGTCTCGACGGTTGCGCGCGACGAGATGCCGCCGACGCTCATCGGCCATTCGCAAAACAGGCGCCCTTCGCTGAAGTACGCGGTCGGCTGGCCGTCGGTGATGACGATCATCTGGCGGGTGGTGGCCGGATGGCGGTCGAGAAGCCGCGACGCCACGCGCAGGCCGTCCTGCAGGTTCGTGAACGGGTCGCCCATGTTCCACGTGACTTCGGCAAGATCGGCGGGCCGCAGTTCGACGGCGCGCGTATAGAAACCGACCATGCCGAAGTAGTCGCGCGGGAAACGCGTGCGCATCAGCGTTTCCATTGCCATCGCGACTTTCTTGGCCGCGGCGAAGCGGCCTTCCCAGCTCATCGACCAGCTCATGTCGAGCAGCAGCACGGTCGACGTGCGCGTCGTGCGCAGGCTTTCCTTGACCTGCAGGTCATCCGGCTCGAGCTCGACTTTTCCGGGACGGCCGCGGGTTTCGGTGGAGCGAGCGCCATGGGTATCGCTTGTGCCGGCGCGCGCGTGCCGTTCTATCGCGACTTTGACGGTGGCGGCGACGTCGATCGACATCGTGTCGCCGAATTCGTACTGGCGGACCTGCTCGGTGGTCTGCTCGCTCGGGCCTCTTCGCGACGTATCGTGGCGTCCGGCCGCATCCGGAAGCAGCTCGGACAGCATTTCTTTCAGCGCGAGCCGTCCGAGCCGCCGCGCGGCTTTCGGCGTCAGCGACGCACGCCCGCCGCGCGACACCACGTAGCCGGCGTCGACGAGAAGCCGCATCATCTGCCGCAGCCGGTCGATCGCATCGGCGAATTCCTGCCCGAGCAGCTCGGCCAGCGCTTCGCCGTCGAGCGAGTCGATGGCCTTTTCGCGAAGCGCTTTCTCCAGGTCGCGAAGCTTCTCGAACTTCTCGATCAGCGACAGCGTGCCTTCGAAATCGAGGCTCTCCGGCCCCTGGAACTGGTCGCGGAAACGCCGCTGGAAGCGCTCGACGCGTGCGATATCGCCGCCGCGCTCCTTCAGGCGGTCGAACGATTCCTTCGCGTCGAGGTCATCGAACGGCCGGTTCTCGAGCTGCGAAAGGCGCTCCTCGAGAATGCGCGACAGGGATTCGAGCTCCTGGCGGCGGCGCGCACGCTCCTCGGCGGACGGATGCGAATCGGCGGCTTCTTCTTCGGCCGCGACGATGTCGTCGGCGTTCTCCCACGGCTCTTCGAGCGAACGCGACAGATTGAACTTGTCGAACAGCTCGCGGATGGCTTCGCGGACGCGGTCGGCGAGCTCGTCGAGGCCGATGGCTTCGAACTCCTCGCCCTGCATGCCTTCGCGAAGCAGGCGCGCGAGCGCCTCGGACAGATCGTCGGTCGCGGCGAAATGCTCGGCTAGCCGGTCGAAGATTTTCTCGGCATCGAGTGCGAGCTTCTGACGGCCGTCCCAGATCGTGTAGCGACTTTTCATCGGCAGCGCTGGCCCCCGGCACCTCTATACCTGGCCCGCTCAGGCCGCGTAAGAAAGGCGTCCCCCGTCGCGCTCCCGGTTGAGCTTCTTCAGCAGATGAAGCCCTTCGAACACGAACTCGACCGCGGCGGCTGCAAGCCCGGGACTCTCGAACGGACCGAGCCGCTCGACCACGTCGCGCAGTCCGGGAATGGACGAGAGCGCCTCGGCGTAGTCCGCCGACGGCATCGTATCGGAGACCGCCACGCCCCAGCCGCGGCCGAGATACTCGACCACCGGAGCGAGCTCGGCGGCCGAGATGCGCGCGTCGAATGCACCCTTGACGGCAAGCGACAGCAGGCGGTCGATGACGGCGGCTTCGCGCGCGCCTTCGAGCCCGTATTCGAGCTCGATCTTGCCGTTGCTCGACGCGAACAGCGCGTGCAGGTCGCTGATGCGCGGTGCGATCTCGGCCTCGCGGCAGCGCATCGCGCGTTTCTCGGCGTTCGCGAGCAGCGTCTCGTAGTTGTTGATGCTGACGCGCACGCTGACGCCGGAGCTCTGGTTGACCTCGGGCGCCTTGCGCGCTTCCATCGTAAAGCGCGCGACGATCTCCTTGAGAAAGTCGGCAACGCGCAGCGGCCTGCCGGAGCGTGACGTCGTGCCTGCCTCCTGCTCCATGATGGCGACTTCTTCGGCGACCGTGCGCGGATAGTGCGTGCGGATCTGCACGTCGAAGCGGTCCTTGAGCGGCGTCACGATGCGGCCGCGGCTCGTGTAGTCTTCCGGGTTGGCCGTGGCCACCACCAGCACGTCGAGCGGCAGGCGGATCTTGAAACCCTTGATCTGCAGATCGCGCTCTTCCATCAGGTTGAACAGGCCGACCTGCACTTTCTCGGCAAGGTCCGGGAGCTCGTTGATCGCGAAGATGCCGCGGTGGCTGCGCGCGGCCAGACCGAAGTGAATCGTCTCTTCGTCGGAAAGATAGCGGCCCTCGGCGACACGCACCGGGTCCACTTCGCCGATCAGGTCGGCGATGGTCACGTCGGGCGTCGCGAGTTTTTCGGAATAGCGCAGTGCGCGCTCGATCCAGACGATGGGCAGCGCATCGCCTTCGTCGGCCGCGCGGCGCCGGCATGCCGCACAGATCGGACGCAGCGGATCGTCGTGGATTTCGCAGCCGGCGATGGCGGGGACGACCTCGTCGAGCAGGGCCGACAGTGCGCGGATCAGCCGCGTCTTGGCCTGTCCGCGTTCGCCGAGAAGCACGATGTGATGTCCGGCGAGAAGCGCGTTTTCGAGCTCGGGGATGACCGTCTCGTCGTAGCCGACGACGCCCTGGAAGATGCGGCTCGTGTCTCCGTCGCTCTCGAGCACACGGATCAGGTTTTCGCGAAGCTCGTCGCGCACGCCGCGCGGGCGATAACCGCCGGCGCGAAGCTCGCCAACGTTCGAGGCGTCGCCTGGTGTCATTCGGCCGCGCTCATGCTGCCCGATCACCTTTTCGGCCTGCCCGCAGCCTTTGCCGGTTCGCCTGCATCACGCCTCGCACTATAGGAGCCGGAACTGCTCGCGGCAATTGGGCAATCGGGCCTCGTGTGCGCGAACGGCGCCGCTGCGCGCCGGCCCGTCGGCGTACCTCATGCCGAGGCTCATGCCGGCGGCGGTGCAAGCTGCAGCGCGGCCTCTTCGGCGCGGCTTCTTTCCTGCTCGGCAAGTGCGAGGGCCCGGGATGCGGATTCCTCGGCCCGCTTGGTGCGATCCTGCTCGACAGCGAGGTCGGCGCCGCGCTGCTCGAGCTCGGCCTGTGCCTCTTCCAGAGCCGCACGTGTCTTTTCCAGATCGGTTCGCAGCCCTTTGACGACTTTTGCGTTGCGACGCACGAGGAACCGCAGGCGCACGTGCTCGACGAACGTACCGGTGCCGGCAACGAACGCCCCGGCAAGAAGGAATGCCAGCAGCAAGAGCGCGAGCGGCACTTCGATCTCGGCGGGCTCGCCGGTCCGCAGCAATGGAACACCCGGCAGATAGACGAAGTGCACCGGGGTCATGTTTGCACTGGCCAGCACGATGCCGGCGACGATCACAAGGATGTAGATGAGGTTTCGAAGAATTCTCACGTTTCCTCCGCGAAGAGCCGCTGCGGCGGCTCTCGCTTCTTACTGCTCTTCTTCCGCGAACAGCGGCAGCAGGCGGTCATACGTCGCGAGCAGGTGTTCCGGCATCACGCGGGTTTCGGAGAGCATGGGCATGAAGTTCGTATCTCCGACCCAGCGCGGAACCACGTGCCAGTGCAGGTGATCGGCAATGCCTGCGCCCGCCGCCCGCCCGAGGTTCATGCCGATGTTGAAGCCCGCCGGCGAGAACGCTCGCGCGAGCACCCGCATCGAAAGCTGCAGCTCGCGTTGCAACTCGGCCGACAGACGCGGATCGAGCACCGAAAATTCGGCGGTATGTTTTCGCGGCGCGACGAGCAGATGCCCGTTCGAATACGGGTACAGGTTCATGATCACGGAAGTGTGCTCGGTCACGCGCAGCACGAGGTTTGTTCGCCGCTCGTCGGCCGATTCGAGATTCGGTTTGTCGCAGAAGATGCAGCCGGAGGCTGTGTCGACGTTTTCGACGTAGGCAAGGCGCCACGGAGCCCAGAGAACACGCATCTGGAGGCCCCGCGCGGGAGACGGTTACTCGCCGTTCGCGCCCGGCGCACTCATGGATTTCGACGCGCCGTCGCTGGCCGGCGCGCCGCCCTTGAGCGAAGCCTCGTAGCCGGCATCGACACGCTGCTTGAGCTCTTTGCCGACTTTGAAAAATGGCACAGTCTTGGAAGCCACCGCGACGAGCTCGCCGGTCTTCGGGTTGCGTCCTTCGCGGGCCTGGCGGTTCTTGACGACGAAGCTGCCGAAGCCGCGGATCTCGATGCGATCCCCATGGCACAGCGCTTCGGTCATGCTTTCGAAAACAGAATTGACGATTACCTCGGCATCCCGGCGCGAATAGACGGGATAGAGGCGCACGATCTCGTCGATCAGGTCTCGCTTGGTCATCGGACGACTGCCTCCCAGTGACGACGGCCCGGACGGCGACTCAGCTTTCGTCGCCGCCACTGTCACGGCGACCCCGCCGTGCAAGCTTTTCTTGGATCATGTCGCCAAGGGTAACGCCACCGGTTCGGCCGGGCGTTTTTTCGGCATCGGCCATGTAGGCACGCATCTCTTCTTTCTCGGCCGACTGCAGCATCGACCGGATCGACAGCGAGATGCGGCGCTCGCGAATGTCGACCTGCGTCACTTCGGCCTCGAGCTCCTGGCCGACCTGGAACAGATCGCGCGGATTGTCGACGCGGTCGCGGCCGAGCTGGGAGACGTGGACGAGGCCCTCGACCCCGTCCTCGATGGCCACGAACAGGCCGAAATCGGCAATGTTGGTGATCTTGCCGTGCACCCGCGATCCGACCGGATAGCGGTCGGCCATGCGGCGCCACGGATCTTCCTCGAGCTGTTTGACGCCCAGCGACAGGCGCTCGTTCGGAATGTCGATGCCGAGGACCACGCAGTGGACCTCGTCACCTTTCTTCAGGAGCTCGGACGGATGATGGACCTTCTTGGTCCAGTGCAGGTCCGAGATGTGAACGAGGCCATCGATGCCTTCCTTGACGTTCACGAAGACACCGAAGTCGGTCACGCTGGTGACCTTGCCGGTGACCTGGGTGCCGACCGGGTGCTCGATCGGCAGCATTTCCCACGGATTCGGCGTGACCTGCTTCAGCCCGAGCGAGATCCGGCGATTTTCCGGATCGAGCGACAGGACCATGACGTCGACCTCGTCGCCGACCGTGACGATCTGCGACGGGTGCGTGACCCGGCGGGTCCACGACATCTCCGAAACGTGCACGAGGCCTTCGATGCCTTCCTCGATTTCGACGAACGCACCGTAGTCGGTCAGGCTGACCACCTTGCCGCGAACGCGGCTGCCCGGGAACAGGCGGTCGGCCACCGTCACCCACGGGTCGTCGTGAAGCTGCTTGAGACCGAGCGAGATGCGATGCGAGTTGGCGTCGTACTTGAGCACGACGACTTTCACGGTGTCGCCGGGACGGACGACCTTCGACGGATGACTGACGCGCCCCCACGACATGTCCGTCACGTGAAGAAGCCCGTCGATGCCGCCGAGATCGACGAACGCGCCGTAGTCGGTCACGTTCTTGACGGTGCCTTCGAGGATGACGCCTTCTTCGAGAATCTTGAGCGTCTCGCCGCGCACGGCTTCCTGCTCTTTTTCGAGCAGCGCCTTGCGCGAGACGACGACGTTGCCGCGAGCGCGGTTGAACTTGAGGATCGTGAACTGTCCGACTTCGCCGATGTAGCGATCGAGGCTTCGCGTCGGACGCGTGTCGACGTGCGAGCCCGGAAGGAACGCGGCCACTCCGACGTCGACCTTGAGACCGCCCTTGACGCGGCCGACGATCGTACCGGTGATCGGGGTGCCTGCGTTGAATGCGTCTTCGATGACTTTCCAGACGATGTTCTGGCGTGCGCGCTGATACGAGAGGCGCAGCTCTCCGTTGTCCCCACCGGTCGACTCGACGAATACGTCGACGTCCTGGCCTTCCTCGACGAGCATGTTGCCGTCGCGGTCGCGGAACTCCCAGGCGGGAATGATTCCTTCGGACTTGTAGCCGATGTCGACGGTGACCACTTCCTGGTCGATGGAAACGATGCGGCCTTTGACGACCTCACCCGACTGGACCGAGCGTAGGGACGCTTCGAACAGATCCGAGAAGCTCTCGGACGTACTTCCTGGCTGGCTCAGCTCATTGGCGGCCTTCTCCTGTTGCATCAAAAAACGAATCCTCCGTGGTATGACGCCCGAACGGGCATCGGCGTTAGTAACGCGGCGCCGTTGCGAGTTCAAGGCAAACCGGGAAAGTCGGAGGATTCTCGCCTACTTCGGGTGCCGGCGTTTCTCGACCTCGAAGACGATGCGCGCGACGACTTCGCGAAACGGAACATTTGTCGTGTCCATCACGATTGCGTCTTTCGCACTGGCGAGAGGAGCCACTGCACGAGTGCGATCGCGGAGATCGCGCTCGGCCATTTCCTCGGCCACACGCGCGATCGTCTCCGGCGACGCAGCCTTGGCCGCAAGCTCGAGCGATCTGCGGCTTGCTCGTTCTTTGGGCTCGGCATCGAGGAAAATTTTGAGGTCTGCATCAGGAAAGATCACCGTGCCGATGTCGCGTCCCTCGGCGACAGTGCCCGGAGGCAGGACCGCTCCCCGCTGGATCGAAATGAGCGCTTTTCGAACCGACGGACACGCCGAGCTCCGGGACGCGGCCTGACTGACTTCGGGAGTGCGGATGCGGGCCGTCACATCGGTTCCGTCGAGCTCGAAGCGTCCGTCGTGGGTCTGCCGAATCGCGAGCGATCCCGCGAGGTCGCCGAGCGCGGCGTCATCGTCCGTCGCGATGCCCTTCTCCAGCGCCGCAAGCGCAATGCAGCGGTATAGGGCGCCCGAATCGAGGTACGCGAAGCCGAGCGCCGCGGCCACGGCGCGCGCCGTAGTCGATTTGCCCGCACCGGCCGGGCCGTCGATCGCCAGAATGAACGGGCGCTCGCTGGCGGCAGCAGCGGTCATGCGCCGAGCCTCTCAAGCGTCGGAAAGAACTCGGGAAACGAAACGCCGACCGGCTCGGCGTCGTCGAGCGCGACTCCGCCGCCGGCAGCGGCCAGGGCTGCGACCACGGCCGACATCGCGATGCGGTGATCGGCGTGCGTGGCTACGGACGCGCCGCCCGACGGCCGCCCGCCGCACACGACAAGACCGTCTTCTTTTTCTTCAACTTCAATACCGAAAGCCCTGAGCAACGCAGCAGAAGTTGCGATACGATCGCTTTCCTTGACCCGCAGCTCCGCAGCGCCGGAAATCACCGATTCGCCGTCGGCGAACGCGGCGGCAACCGCCAGCAGCGGCAGCTCGTCGATGGTCGCGGGGATCTCGTCGGCTCCGATCCGGAATGCACGCAGGCCGGACGCGCGGCAGCGGATGGTCCCGACGGGCTCTCCGCCCTCGTGCCGTTCGATCCGGCAGTCGACATCAGCGCCCATGCGACGCAGCACTTCGAGAAATCCGAGACGGGTCGGATTCAGGCAGACGCCCTCCACCGTAACATCCGAGCCGGCAACCAGAGCCGCCGCCACAAGCAGGAACGACGCTGAGGACGGGTCTCCCGGAATCGCGACATCGACGCAGCGGGGAAGCGCCGGACCAAGGATCGAAGTGCGCAAACCCTCCGAAAAAACTTCGACTCCCATCGCAGCCAGCAGCTTCTCCGAATGGTCCCGGGTGGGGGCTGGCTCATTTATCTCGGTGCGGCCGTCGGCCTGCAGGCCGGCGAGCAGAGCCGCGCTCTTGAGCTGTGCACTCGCGACCGGAAGCGTCACTGCGGCGCCCCTAAGCCTGGCGCCGGTGATCTCGAGCGGTGCGTGGCCGTCGGACGTCCGGATGCGCGCGCCGAGCAGCTCGAGCGGAGCGGCCACCCGCTTCATCGGCCGGCGCGACAGCGAGTCGTCGCCGACCAGCGTCGCAACGAGGCCGTCCTGCCCCGCGAGGAGGCCGCTCAGCAGTCGCATCGTCGTGCCCGAATTTTCACAGTCGATCGTTCCCGGCCGACGCTCGAGCTTCATTGCGCGCCCGCGGATTCGGACCGTTGCCGGTCCGGCGCTTTCGATCGTCGCGCCGAGGCTCCTCATCGCGGCCATCGTCGATGCAACGTCGCGTCCGCTCGGCAGCCCGCGCACCACGGCTTCACCGTCGGCGGCCGCATTGAACATCACCGCGCGATGCGCAATCGACTTGTCGCCCGGCACGCTGACGCGACCGATCAGCGGACCGCGCGCCTTGTCGACGAAACGCGGGCTCGTCATCCGGCGATCTCCCGGCGCAGTTTCTGCGACGCCATGATGATCGTACGCATCGCGGCGTCGTCGCGATCGGCGACAGCATCGCGCAGATCGTCCCAGACCATGCTGAATTCATCCATCGCATCGACGATCGCTTCGCGGTTGAGCCGCGCGATGTCGATCCACATTGCCGCATCGCTCGACGACAACCTCGTCGTGTCGCGAAACCCGCCGGCAATCAGCTTCACGACTTCGTCGCGCATCACGGCCGCATCGGCGGTCGCGGCGAGCGCAAATGCAATCATCTGCGGAAGATGGCTCGACGTTGCCAGCACGGCGTCGTGATCGGCCGCTTCCATCACGGAAACTTCGGCTTCGACCGACGTCCAGAGATGCTGCATCTCGGCGACGAGCTCGGCCGGAGTATCCGCCTCGGGCGTCAGCACCACGCGGCGTCCGCGAAACAGATCGGCGTCGGCAGCGGCCGCGCCGGTCTCGGCTTTTCCGGCGAGCGGATGCGCACCGATGAACCTGGAAACCAGCCCGCGGCGGCGCGCCTCGGTCAGGATCGGCTGCTTGACGCTTCCGACGTCGGTGAAAACCGCAGTCTCGGGCGCGTGCTCGGCAAGCTCGTGCAGCTGTGACACCGCCGTGAAGACCGGCGTCGCGACGACCACCAGATCCGCTCCTTCCAGCGCCTTGAACGTGTCGGTGCGCGCCTCGTCGATCAGGCCTCGCTGTTCGGCAAGCTTGAGGTTCTCGATCGATCGCCCGCAGCCGACCACGTGCGAGAAGAGCCCGCGCTTCTTGCCGGCACCGCCGAGCGACGCACCGATCAGGCCGGTGCCGACGATCACGCATCGCTCGAAGCGCTCTCTCATCGCCTTGCGCCTTCGATGCCGCGGGCATCGGCCATACCGTCGTGAACCGCTTCGAGTTGTCCGCCGGCACCGTCGAGCACCGTCGCAAGCGCAGCAATCGCGCGCTCGTCTTCGGCCGGCGTGCCGAACGTGATGCGGATGTGATCCGCAAAACCGTACGCGTCCATGGGTCGTACGATCACGCCGAGACGCAGCAGCCGGTCGGTCACGTCCGCGCCGCGCCCGACCTTGACGAGCACGAAGTTCGCATGCGTCGGTACCGCTTCGAGCCCGAGACGCCCGAAGGCCGCAGCCCACCTCGCCTTGCTCTCGCGCACGAGACGCCTGGAGGCCTCGACGTGCTCGACGTCGTCGAGCGCCGCTGCGGCCGCGACCTGCGCGAGCAGATTGACGTTGAAGGGCTGGCGAAGCCTCGCCATGCCATCGATCATTTCGAACGAGCCGGCGCCGTACCCGATGCGCAGCCCGGCGAGCCCGTGAATCTTCGAGAACGTGCGCGTGACCACCAGCCCCGGATGACGCTCGAGATACGTCATGCCGTCCGGGTAGAGCTCGTCGTCAACGAACTCGAAGTACGCTTCGTCGAGCACGACGGCCACGTGGTCCGGAACGCGGGCGAGAAAACGCTCCCATTCCTGGCGTCGCACGATGGTGCCGGTCGGATTGTTCGGATTGGCAACGAAGATGACTCGCGTGCGCGGCGAGATCCGCTCGGCCATGGCGTCCAGGTCGTGCTCGAAGCCCCTTGGTGGGACGCGAACGGCGGTGGCACCGACCGCGATGGTCACGAGCGGATAGACGAGGAACGCATCCGCGGAGAACAGCACTTCGTCACCGGGCCCGGCGAGCATCCGGCAGACGAGCTCGAGGATCTCGTTCGATCCGTTGCCGAACACGAGCCGGCGGGGGTCCAGGCCAAGCTGGCCGCCCAGCTTCTCGGCGAGCACGACCGCACCGCCGTCCGGATAACGGTGGATGCCGGGAAGCGCCTGCGCGAGCGCCGCGAGCGCGAGCGGCGACGGGCCGAGCGGATTCTCGTTGGACGCGATCTTGATCGAACCGCTGATCCCCAGCTCGCGTTCGACCTCTTCGATCGGCCTCCCCGGCTTGTACGGCGTCAGCGAACGGATCCTGTCGGGAATCGGAGGTCCGGACATCCCGCGGCAATACCGCGAATTTCCCTCTGACTCGAACGGGAGCTACCCACAGGTCGACCTGTGACGTACGGAACAGCCGATAGAAACGTACGGAACAGCCGCTCGTGACGTACGGAACAGCCGCTCGTGACGTACGGAACGGCCGCTCGTGACGTGACGTACGGAACGGCCGACAGACACGTACGGAACAGCCGATGGATACGAACGCAGCGGCTGCCAGGAACATGCTGGGAACAGCCTGCGGTTGCGCTTGCAGCGTTGTTTCTTGAAACAGTGCGGACGATCGCACAAGAGATTGCACGCGGGCACGGCAACGACTTACGCGCGTGACCGGCAAACGACCAGATTGCAGCAGAAGGAGGATCGAGCGTCATGGCCAAAGGTGTCGAGAAGAAAGCGACGAACAACAAGACCAAGCTGAGCATCAAGGAGAAGCAGGCCAAGAAGAAAGAGAAGCAGGCAGCCAAGGGCAAATAGCCTCTCCGCAAGTTCCCTCCAGCGAGTGAATGCCCAGTTGCGCGCCGCGTGCTGCCGCGCAATCGCGCACTCTTGCGTTCCAGCGACTTGGATGTCTACGACGGTTGCGGAAAACGCCGTGACCGCACCACCTGCCAAGACGTCCGCGCAAAAACTCGCTGCGCTTCGCGAGGCTTTCGTCGAAGAGCCCGAGGCCACCGGCCAGCCCGCGGTCGACGAGCGTACTCGCTCCAACATGGAGGTCTTCTTCCTCGGCGGCCTCTTCGTGCTGGCGCTGCTGGCCGCACTCGATGCGGCCAGCGCGGTCGTATTGCCGACCGTGCTTGCGTTCATGCTCAAGCTGCTGCTGCAGCCGACGGTCCGCGTGCTCGAGCGGGTACGTATTCCGCGCCGCATCGGTGCGCTCTTCGTAATGTTCGCGGCAGCAGGCGTTCTTGGAGGACTGGTCACCGCGCTGTCGGTCCCGGCGGCTGCATGGACGGCACGCCTGCCGCAGGTCGTTCCGCGCGTCGAAGCCCAGATGGTGGCGCTCACGCGGCCGATCGGCGCGCTGCAGAAATTCATCCAGCGCGCCGAGCAGGCCGGCGGTGCGGCCCCCAAAGCACAGCCCGTCGCCGTCGTGAACGATTCCAGCCTGGGCAGTACGCTGTTCGAAGGCACCAGGGTCGTGCTCGACGGCATCGTTACGACGATTGTGGTCCTTTATTTCCTGCTGGTCGCCGGAGACACGTTCCTCCGGCGTCTGGTCGAGCTGCTGCCGAAGTTCAGCGACAAGAAGCACGCGGTCGAGATCTCCCAGCAGATCGAAGCCGACATCTCGGCCTATCTGGTCACGATCACGGTCATGAATGCGGGCGTCGGAGTCGCTACGGCCGTGACGATGTGGGCGTGCGGACTGGGCGATCCCGTGCTGTGGGGAGCAGTGGCGTTCCTGCTCAACTACATTCCGATCGTCGGTCCGCTCGTGGCGACCGTCATGTTCTTCGTCGCCGGCCTCGTGATCTTCGACGATGCGTACTCGGCGTTCCTGCCGCCCGCCGTCTACTTCGTCATCCATCTGATCGAAGGCGAAACGCTGACGCCGATGCTGGTCGCGCGCCGCTTCACGCTGAACCCCGTGCTGGTGATCCTGTCGATCGTGTTCTGGTTCTGGATGTGGGGAGTTCCCGGCGTCGTGCTCGCGGTGCCGATGCTCGCGATCGCCAAGATCATCTGCGACGGCGTGCGCCCGCTGATGCCGCTCGGGCATTTCCTGGGCGGATAGCGACCGATACTCCGGGCGCCACGGGACGTTCTAGTCCCAGTGGATTCCGTCGGCCGAGTTCAGGATGCGTCCTCCGATTCCGACGACGACGAAGATCCCCTCGCCATATGTCACGCTCTGGAGATGCCGGTCGGTGGTCGAATCGGTGGGGTAAAAGCTCAGCTCCGCGGTCGACGTCAGGATCGTGCCGGTATCACCGACGGCCACGTAGCGACCGCCTCCGTACTCGACGTCGCGCAGGGTTTCGCCGAGCGGCGGCTCGACCAGCGACCAGTCCACACCGTTCGGCGACGAGACGATGACGCCGTCGCGGCCGACCGCAAGAAAGCGGCCGCCGCCGTATCCCACGCCGAACAGGTCCTCACCGGTTGCGGAATTGCGCACTGCCCAGTGGCTGCCGTCCTGCGACGTCAGGATCGTCCCGCCATCGCCTACCGCGACGAAGCGATCCTCTCCGAATGCGACGTCCTGGAGGTTGCGCGAAACCGGGCTGTCTTCGGAATCCCACGCTCCGGCATTCGGCGAAGTGAAAATGTTTCCCTCGTCGCCGACCACGACGAACGTCCCGTTCCCATACGTAACGCCGCGCAGGATGTGGCTGGTGGTGAGAAAGTCGATGAACCAGTGCGACGAATCGTCCGACGTGGCGACTACGCCGCCGCTGCCGACCGTGACCCATTCGCCTTCGCCGAACACGACGGACTGGAACGTTCCCTCGCCGTCGGAAGCCTGCTCGCGGAAGTCGTGGCCGTCGGTCGAATTGGCGATCGAGTAATGCTGCCCGGACGCAACGAAGACTCCGTCCGCGAACGAGACGGCGAACAGGTCGGGCGGCCAGTCGTCGCTGAACGGGTCATCGTCTCCGCCGCAGGCGAAGAGCTGGAAAGCCAGTACTGCAAGGAATGCGGAGCGTGCGAGCTTCATTGGCTACCCCCGGATGCGGGGCGGACTATCGTCTATTTCGTGGCGTACTCCAAATTTTTTCCGGTACGCGGCGAACAAAGGTTCGACACCGTCGGCATCGAGACCGAAGTCCGCGAGCCGGTAGCGATGCTGCCCGTGTTTGTGTTGTGGATTACGTTTCTTCGTCGCGATCATGCTTCGCTCGGCGTCCGGGGTCAGCCGAAGCCCCAGGCCCGCGTACAGCTCCCCGACCGTGCGGACCGGGTCGTCGATCAAGTCGTAATACGACACGTCGAGAAATCCTTCGTCGCGGGCCTGTTCGCGAACAGCCATGCTGCGCGCCAGCAGCCGGCCGATCTTGCGCGACCAGTGGTCGCCGACTTCCGCCCGTGGAACGTCGTCGCTGAACACTCCACGCCCGTGCCAGACCATGCTGCAGAACGACGCGAGCGTGCGGGCCGGGTCGCGGTGCGTCTGCACGATCTGCACACCGGGAAACACCCTGCGCAGCACGTCGAAGTATTCGAGATGGTGCGGGGTCTTCAGCACGAACCGCGACGGACCGTGGTGGTGCGCAAGTATCGCGAGCAGCGTGCGGAAATCCTCGTATGCCGCCGTGTGGTCCTGGGTTTCGAGCCAGCTCGCATAAGTCGGCACGTGAAGCGTGGCTTCGGGGGTCGTGCTCATGAACGTGCAGTCGAGCAGCAGGACGTCCTCTTCGGGAGCCGACGCTTCGACCGGATGGATCGCGAAGAACGCAGGCGCCATGTAGGCGAGCGCACGCTCACTCGCCCTGGCCTTGGCATATCGCGTGTCGACCTTCAGGCGGCCGCCGGAAGGAATGGGCGCCATTCCCTCCCACGACAACACGGCTCGAAGACGCGGATCGCTCGCGAGCAGCCGATGCAGCATCGTCGTGCCGGTGCGCTGGAGCCCGGCGATGACGACGGGCGGCGGCAGCTGCGACTGCAGAATCTGCGGGTGGCGAACGACGTAGTCGCGCATGCGCAGCCGCGTCGCGAGCGCCGCGACCAGGCGCGCCTTCGTGATCAGACGTCCGACGGTGTGCAGCCGCGCCTCGCTCTCGAGCGAATCGAGCAGCACGGCCAGCGGCACGCGAAAGCGTTCGTCCCCGAAATCGCTGAGCCCGGTGCTGCGCCGCGCCGCACGGATGAGCTCGTCCTCCGACCAGCGGCCGGCGCCTACGCCAAGCCCGCGCAGCCGCTCTCCGATCGAATTGACGAGCCGGATCGCACGCGGTCGATACGGCCGTGCACGATCGAAGTCTGCCGTGGTCATCGCTGCGGCAGTCGCTCGAGGTCCGCGAGCTTGACGACGCGCGTCTCGGGAACGGGATTGACCTCGGCGCGCACCCATCGAAAGCACATCGTGCCGAACGTGTGGCCGGCGGTCTCGAGCCAGTTGTCGACGTGAGCTCCCGGATTGCGAGCCGTAACCACGATGCGAAGGCTGCCGTCGGCCTCGAGCTTTGCGCTCGCCTTGTTCAGCGTGATCCTGTGGTAGCGGTAGTCGAGTGATTCCATCCAGTAGTTGTTGAGCTGGAAGTTCCAGTACTCGCAGTCGGGCGGCGTGGTCTCGATGACGAGCGCTTCATCATCGGCCAGCTCCCAGTAGCTGTGGTAGTACGCGATGTTCGGATCGCCGCCGAACATCCGCGACAGATCCGGATCGAAACGCGGCAGCGCGTTGGCGTGAGCACGAAACCCGTCGGCCCAGCCCGGGAAGATCATCGCACACGCTCCGACCAGGCTCGCGGCGCTCGCGAGGCCGCTGTCGATCGCATCCGCCGTAAGCGCGGGAGGTGCGGCCGGTCCCTCGATGCGTTCGAGCGTGAGCTCGGCGCGCGTCTCCTTCGAACGATCGAGAAAAGTCTGGCGGATGATCAGCGTTCCATAGCCGTCGCCGAGCGGCAGCCAGTTTCCGGGCCGCCTGTCGCGGCTCAGGATGAGCTCGAGCGATCCGTCGCCGGCGATGACGAGATCCTTCGCTTCGAGAAAACCGGCCGGCGGCATGCCGCCGCCCTGGCCGTAGTGTCCGACCTGCGTCGCGATGCTCAGGTACGGAACCGTGCCGCGCGTGCCGTGCAGCCGGTAGACGCAGTCGCCGTGAACAGGCGCGTTCTCGTACCAGTTGTCGGGATTGTCGGCGCCCATCTTGACGGTCTCATGGACGGCCCGCCGCAGTACCGGCGCCATCGGATCGGCAAACTCGACGAATGTCTCGAGCGCCGCGCGCACCAGGCGCGTCAGATAACGCGTACCCTCCGCGCGGCTGAACGGATCGCTTGCCGCGTCCGCCGCGAAGATCGGATCGCCGGCGCTCTTCAGCCGGTCGCAGAACTCACGCCAGCTTTCACCGGAGACGATTCGTCTCTCGGGTTCGGAGACTGCGGGCCCGGACGATGCGCTTCCGGAGGTTGTGGATTCGGTCATCGCGTTTTCCCTTCGCGGTTTCGGCACGATGCAAGGAGCGTTCGGCTCTTCTCGTAGAGTGCGTCACCCTTGGCGACGTCGAGGCATTCGTCGTCCGGCGGTTTCTCTTCGAGCACGTGAAGGTAGCTGCCGGTTTCGCCGTCGAGCCGGCGCGCCCCGGCCAGATACACGACCGGCGCCGCCGCGTCCTCCGGCGAACGGAAGAACGCCCGCATCACCGGACGCAGCAGCGGCTTCATCCAGGCCGGCGCTTCGCGCGCAATGTCGCTGTTGATCGGACCCGGGCAGCACGCGTGCACCGACGCGAGAGGTCCGAGGCGTCGCGCGAGATGCGCGGCGTACGTGCTCAGCAGCAGCTTCGAATAACCGTAGACCCGCATCCCCGTCATCGCTCCGAACGGACGGAATGCTCCGAGACCGGCAAGATCGATCGGACCCGCGCCGCGATGCGATTCGCTCGTGACGAACACGATTCGCGGCGGCGCGTCGGCCGACGGCACGACGACGCCCGCGTCGAGCAGCCCCTCGACGAGCGCAACGTTGGCGAGATAGTTGACGCCGAACATCAGCTCGAAGCCCTGCGCGGTCGGCCTGGCCGCCCGCGGAACCACGCCGGCATTGAGCACCACGATGTCGAGCTTCCTGCCTTCGCTCACGAGCCCGGCGATCAGGCGGTCGACGCTCGCCAGATCGGCAAGGTCGACGTGGCGCGTCTCGACCTGATCCGAGCCGCTCTCGCGCGCAATCCGGGCCGCGGCTTCGGTGATCCCGGAACGGCACGCGAGCACCACGCGCGCGCCTCGCTCGGCGAGACGTGTCGCGACGGCGCGTCCGAGCCCGCGATTGGCGCCGGTGATCAGTGCGACGCGGCCGTCGAGACGCTCGCCTTCGGCGAGCGGTACGATCGAGCTGGATGGCGCGCGCATCTGCCACAGGCCCTGCAGCGTCGCCGAGACCGGGTTCTTCATGCTCCTGTCAATCGTTGCCGCGCAGCGTGAAGTAAAACGTCGCTCCGTGGCCGGGGCTGCCCTCGGCCCAGATGCGGCCGCCATGCCGGCGTACGATCCGCTCGCAAATGGCGAGCCCCATCCCCTCGCCTTCGAATTCGGCGGTATGGTGAAGCCGCTCGAACGCGTGGAACAGCCGCCGGGTATGGTCCATGTCGAAGCCGGCTCCGTTGTCGCGAACGAAGATCGCGCCTTCCCGGCGGCCCATTTCGATCCGGGCCGCTTCGGTCTGACGCGTGAACTTCCATGCGTTGGCGACGAGCTCGCGCAGCAGATTGCGCACGAGCTCGGCGTCGCAGTCCTCGGACAATCCCGGAGCGATCGCGAACTCGACCTGGCGTCCGGGCTCGCTGCGCACGAGGTCGTCACAGATGGCGGCGGCGCAGCCCGACAAGTCGACCACGCGGCGCTCGAGCGGACGCACCGCGATGCGCGACAGTGCGAGCAGCGAGTCGACCATGCGCCACATGCGCGAGGTCGCCGTTCGCACCTTGTCCAGGCGATCGTGATGGTCGCCGCCGGCCAGATTGCCGAGGTCCTCCTCGAGAAGCCTCGTATAGCCTTCGATGTGGCGAAGCGGCTGACGCAGATCGTGGGAGATCGCGCGAGTGACGGCGCGCTGATCGGCGAGCGCATCCTCGAGCTCGGCCGTGCGCGCCAGCACCTTGGCCTCGAGCTGTTCGTTGAGGGAACGATTGCGCTCTTCGGCGGCGCGAAGCGCCAGGTTCTCGCGAACGGCCCGGTCGTATGCGGAGCGGGCCTGATACGCGACGAACAGCGACAGCAGCGCACCGGCGCCATCGTTGATCAGCACGAGCAGCACCGGATCGGCTCTGCCCGGCGTTCCGACGATTGCCACGACGGCCACGAGCAGCACCGCACAGACCGCACAGACTGTCGCCTGCCACGTCACGCCCCACGGCAGCACAGCCGCCGTCATCAGCATGAGGATGATATGCAGCGAAACGGTGACCGAAATGTCGTGGCGAAGCACGCCGCCGACCGCTGCAAGCGCGGCGATTCCCGACGCGAGCAGCAGCGCGGCGGGCAGCTGGTACGCCGCAAACCTAGGCTGGTAGGTCGCCACGAGGAACGCCGTCAGAACCCCGAGCGCGGTCATGCGCAGCGCGACGAAAGGAACGATCGAGCCGCTGCGGACAGTCGGATTTCCGAGGATGAACATCACGACGATGCCGATCGTCGCGAGCGCCAGCAGACGCAGCCGGATGGTCAGAGTGCGGCTGCGTTCCGCAGCCACGGCCTCTTCCAGCCGGCCTGCATGGCCACCGGATTCCATGATCGTAGTCGTAGCCAGACCCCCCGATGCAGTTTCCCGTTTCGCCGGGGCTCCGGCAACCGGGCACTTCTTCGTGAGATGGAAGTTGAAATTCCGGGGAGCCGGCGCTCGTAATTCCCGGCTCCGGGGCGGAAACCGTCGCTGTGGCCGAAGACACTGCCTTGTTCTCAAAGAATGCCCCCGGCTCTTCGTCGAGCAATCCCAGGTCTGCCGGGAGCCTGCCGCGCTGGCTCGGGTTCGACGAAAAGCCGGCACCGGCTTCTTCGAGCTATCACCTCGCGCGATTTCTCATCCTTCGCCTGCTCGGCCTGATCTACCTGACAGCGTTCGCGATCGTCCTGCTGCAGGGTCTTCCGCTGCTCGGCGAGCACGGGCTCCTTCCGATTTCGGATTTCACGGCACGAGTCGCTGCCCGGCTCGGTTCACGGCTCGATGCGTTCGAGCGACTGCCGAGTCTGTTCTGGTTTGCTTCGAGCGACTCGGTGCTGCTGGCCGGCGCGTGGTACGGGATGCTGCTCTCCCTGTTCGTGCTGTGCGGAGGCACCAACGCCGTCGTGATGGCCCTCTTGTGGGCACTGTACATGTCCTACGTGCACGTCGGCCAGGACTGGTACGGATACGGCTGGGAAATCCAGCTTCTGGAGACGGGGTTCCTCGCGATTTTCCTGTGCCCTGTCCTGTCGTGGAGACCGTTTCCCGCGCATCGTCCGCCGCCGATCGTGATCGGTCTGCTGCGATGGCTGATCTTCCGCATCATGGTCGGCGCCGGGCTCATCAAGCTGCGCGGGGACTCCTGCTGGAGAGACCTGACGTGCCTTCGCTACCACTACGAAACCCAGCCCGTGCCCAATCCGTTTTCGCGCGTGCTGCACTTTGCACCGGCGTGGGTCGCGACGCTCGGAGCGTTGTTCAATCACATCACCGAGATCGGCGCTCCGTGGCTGATGCTGATGGGCCGCGCCGCCACACGCGCCGCGGGCATGCTGTTCATCACGTTCCAGGTCGTCCTCATCGCAAGCGGCAACCTCTCGTTCCTGAACTGGCTGACCATCGTCCCTGCGCTCGCGTGCTTCGACGATGCGTTCCTCGCGTGGTGGCTGCCGCGTCCGATGCTTCGCGTCGCGCGCGAAGCCGAAGAGGCCGCGGCGCTCGATATCTCGTACCGATCGCATGAGCGGCGGATCGCGCGCGCAGTGCCGGTCGCGATCGTCGCGGCGACGGTCGCTCTGCTGTCGGTGCCGGTCGTGCGCAACCTCGTCTCCGGGCATCAGGTCATGAACACGTCGTTCAATCCGCTCGACCTCGTCAATACGTACGGTGCGTTCGGCAGCGTCGGCCGTGAGCGCCGCGAGATCGTCTTCGAGGGCACGACCGGCAATCCGTCCGACGAACACACGACCTGGAGGGAGTATCACTTCCACTGCGCGCCGACCGATCCGGCGCGGCGGCCGTGCGTCATCTCGCCCTACCATTATCGTCTCGACTGGCAGATCTGGTTCGCCGCAATGGCGGCACCGGGTGACTATCCGTGGACGATGCGTTTCGTCTGGAAGCTGCTGCACAACGATCCGCTCGCTCTGTCGCTGCTTCCCGACAATCCTTTTCCGACCGGCCCGCCGCGCTACATTCGCGCGCGCCTTTACACGTACCGTTTCGCTCCTGCCGATTCGGGCCGCTGGTGGGATCGCGAGCTGATCGGCGACTGGATTCCACCGGTGTCGATTGAGGACCAGCGCCTCCGGTCGTTTCTCAGAGCCTACGGCTGGCTGCCCACAGCCGCACAGTAGAGGAGCCTCGCCGACTCGACGGGCGCGTCATGAGATCGCGCGGACACTCGAAAGGTCGCGACACGTTCGAGGATCCCCACGTCGCTCTGTGGACCGCCGCTTCCGCGCGCGCGCAGGCGGCGACCTTTCATCGCGTGCTGCGCCTGCGCATGCCCGCCCGGTGAATGCCGTCAAGTCGGTTTCGTTCGTTTTCGGCCCGGCTGCGCGCCGTCAGATCCGTGATCCGGCTCGAACAGTGCGCTAACTGCCGGTGCTGCCAAAAAAAGATGACGACCTCACCTTGATTCTCGTCCAAAGGGTCACACTGTAGGTGGTGCCATGGACGAAAACGGACAGGACAAGTCTATCGAACGCACCGACTATCCGAAGGTGCCCGAGGATGCGCTCATTCTCGTGCCCCTGCGTAACGCGGTGCTCTTCCCCGGGCTGATCTCGCCGATCGCAATCGGCCGCGCGACGTCGGTCGCGGCTGCGCGCGAGGCCGCGCGCACGGACCGCAAGATCGGATTCGTGCTGCAGCGCGATCCGGAAAAGAACGACGTCGGGCCGTCGGACCTCCATACCGTCGGCACGGCCGGCCAGATCGCGCGCATGGCGTCCGCCGGCGAGAACACGCACCACCTCGTCGTGCAGGGTCAGGAGCGCTTCCACGTCCTTCAGTTCCTCGAAGGCTGGCCGTTCCTCGTCGCGCGCGTTGCGACCATCGACACGGTCGAAGCGATCGCCGGCGAGCGAAGCCCCGAAATCGAAGCCCGTTTCGTGCGCCTCAAGGACCAGGCCGTCGAAGCCGTGCATCTGCTGCCGAACGCTCCGGCCGAGCTTGTCGGCGTCGTGCAGGCAATCGATTCACCCGGGCAGCTCTGCGATATGGTCGCGAGCCTGCTCGACGTCAGCAACGAGGAAAAGCAGCAGGTTCTCGAGTGCTTCGATCTGCGCCAGCGTCTCGACAAAGTTCTCGAAATGCTCGGCGGACGCGTCGAGGTTCTGCGCCTCTCCAAGGAGATCGGCGAGAAGACCAAGAAGGAATTCGACGAGCGCCAGAAAGAGCACGTGCTGCGCGAACAGATCCGCCAGATCCAGAAAGAGCTCGGCGAAGGCGAAGACACTGCCGAGATCGAGGAGCTCAAGCGCGCGATCGACGAGTCCGGCATGCCCGAAGACACGCTCAAGCACGCGCGCAAGGAGTTCAACCGGCTCGCGCGCATGGGCGAGAACTCGGCGGAATCGTCGATGGTGCGCACGTATCTCGAATGGCTGACCGAGCTTCCGTGGAAACCGGAGCCGCAGCAGCCGATCGACATCGCGATCGCGCGCCGCGTGCTCGACGACGACCACTTCGGACTCGAGAAGGTCAAGCGCCGGATCCTCGAGTATCTGGCCGTCCGCAAGCTCGCGCCCGACGGCAAGAGCCCGATCCTTTGCTTCGTCGGCCCGCCCGGCGTGGGCAAGACTTCGCTTGGCCAGTCGATCGCGCGCGCGACCGGACGCAAGTTCCAGCGCGTCTCGCTCGGCGGCACGCACGACGAAGCCGAGATCCGCGGACACCGGCGCACGTACATCGGCGCGCTGCCCGGCAACATCATCCAGGCGATCCGCCGCGCGGGCAGCCGCGCGGGCGTCATCATGCTCGATGAGGTCGACAAGCTCGGCGCCGGCGGGTTCCACGGCGATCCGGCCTCGGCACTTCTCGAAGTGCTCGATCCGGAGCAGAACGCGCGTTTCCGCGACAACTATCTGGGCGTCGACTTCGACCTGTCACGGGTGATGTTCATCCTGACGGCGAACGTGCTCGACACGATTCCCGGGCCGCTTCGCGACCGCATGGAGATCATTCAGCTCCCCGGTTACACCGAGGAAGAAAAGCTCGAGATCGCCCAGCGCTACCTCGTGCGGCGCCAGCTCGAGGCCAACGGACTTCTCGCGTCGCAGGCGTCGATCAGCGATGCCGCGCTGCGCGGGATCATCGGCGGCTACACGCGCGAGGCCGGCGTCCGGAACCTCGAGCGCGAGATCGGCTCGGTGCTGCGCTCGGCGGCGATGAAGATCGCCGAAGACAAGGCCGAGCGCGTCGACATCGACGCGTCCGACCTTCACGCGATTCTCGGACCTCGACGGTTCGAGAGCGAGGTGATCTCTCGCGCGCCGATGCCGGGCGTTGCGACGGGTCTGGCGTGGACACCCGTCGGCGGCGACATCCTGTTCATCGAAGCCAGCAAGATCCCCGGCTCGGGCAAGCTCATCCTGACCGGCCAGCTTGGCGACGTCATGAAGGAGTCGGCGCAAGCCGCGCTGACACTGGCGAAACAGCACATCGGAGACTCGCTCGAGAAGTTCGACGTCCATGTGCATGTGCCGGCGGGCGCGACGCCGAAGGATGGACCGAGCGCAGGCGTGGCCATGTACCTCGCCCTCGTTTCGATCCTGACGGGCAAACCGGTGCGTCCGGATGTCGCAATGACAGGCGAGATCTCGCTGCGTGGCCTCGTGCATCCGATCGGCGGCATCAAGGAGAAGCTTCTTGCCGCGATGCGCGCCGGCATCACCACCGTGATGCTGCCGCGACGCAACGAGAAGGACCTCGAAGACGTGCCGGCGGAAGCGCGCGAGAAGCTGCAGCTTGTCTTCCTCGACCGGGTCGAGGACGCGGTTGCGTGTGCGATCAACACCACGTGGCTCGCACGCCGTGAGCCCGTGGCAGCGGTCGCTAACGCGCGCGTGATCTGACGCAAGGCGACAGCCGGCTCGTCCCCCGATCAAGGGGCGGCTGCGAGCGATGTGGGAAATATCACTCGCTCGCAGCCGTCTTCTTCGTTACGCTTTGCTGCGGTTCCCCTCACGAGCTGGAGCGGAAGAAGCGGTCGCAGGAATGAGAGAACGTGAGCGGGACCACGAGGTGATCCTCATGGGTACGCGCAGCCCGTCCGCCTCCGAGCTCACTTCCCGCGAAACCTCCGAGCTCACTTCCAGCGAGCCTGGCATCGATAAACTGACTGCGATCGATCGCGCCCTGGCCGGTGTGCTCGCCCGCGGCCTCGGCACTGCTCCCGTTCGCCTCGCGCTGTGGGACGGCTCCGAGCTCGCCACGGCCAACGTTCGCGCCAGAGCCAGGGTGCGCATTGCGTCGCGCAATGCGCTCATTCGTCTGCTCGTGCACCCCCAGCTCTACTTCGGCGAATGCTACGCGGACGGCTCGGTCGAGATCGACGGCGACCTTCCCGACCTGATGACGTCGCTCTACGAGGCACTCGGCGCTCCGCACGGAATTCACGTTGCGGCAGCCGACCTTTACGCGCGCTTTCACCGCATTCATCCCGCGCGTTCGCGCGACAACGTCTACCATCACTACGACATCGGCAACGATTTCTACCGTCTGTGGCTCGACGAGCGCATGGTCTACACATGCGCGTATTTCCCGAGCCCGGACGCGACGCTCGAGGAAGCGCAGGTCGCCAAGCTCGATCACGTGTGCCGCAAGCTCCGGCTCAAAGCCGGGGAAAAGGTCATTGAAGCCGGCTGCGGATGGGGCGCGCTCGCGCTGCACATGGCGGACCGCTACGGCGCGCGCGTGCGCGCGTTCAACGTTTCGCACGAGCAGATCGAGTATGCGCGCGAAATGGCAGCGCGCACCGGCCTCGATGACCGCGTCGAGTTCATCGAGGACGATTACCGCTCGGTCACCGGCAGCTGCGACGCGTTCGTTTCGGTAGGAATGCTCGAGCACGTGGGGCCGCCGAGCTACCATGCGCTCGGACGCCTGATGCGGCATGTGCTCGTGCCCGACGGGCGCGGGTTCATTCACACCATCGGCCGGCCTCACCCCCAGCCGACCAATCCGTGGATCCGCCGCCGCATCTTTCCCGACGGGTACACCCCTGCCCTCAGCGAGATGATGGAGATCTTCGAGCCCAACGGATTCGCCGTGCTCGACGTCGAGAATCTGCGGGGGCACTACGCGCGCACGCTCGAACACTGGTTCAGCCGTTTCGAAGCCGCGATCCCGCGCGTCCGGGCGATGTTCGACGAGCGCTTCGTGCGCATGTGGCGGCTGTATCTTGCCGGATCGATCGCGGCCTTCCGGGTCGGCTCCATGCAGCTCTATCAGGTGCTGTTCGCGCGTCACGCGGGCGCGCGGCTGCCGCTGACACGTGACGACATCTACGCGGCGGGCTGAGCGATGCAGCACTGCGATGTCCTGATCGTCGGTGGCGGTCCTGCCGGATCGACGTGCGCGCGCGCGCTGGTCGCCGCCGGGCTCGATGTCATCGTAGCCGACAAGGCGACGTTTCCCCGCGACAAGATCTGCGCCGGGTGGATCACGCCTGCCGTCGTAACCGAGCTCGGCCTCGACGTCGCCGAGTACTCCCGCGATCGCACCATCGACCCGATCCATGGCTTCCGGGTCGGCCGCATGGGCGACAGGATTCACGACGTGCGCTACGACCATCCGGTGAGCTACGGCATTCGGCGCTGCGAGCTCGATCATTACCTGCTCGCCGCGAGCGGCGCGCGAGTCGCCGAAGGACAGCGCCTCGAGCGATTCGAACGCAACGACGGCCGCCGAAACGGCGGCTGGATCGTCGACGGCAAGTTCGCAGCTGCAGTGCTGGTCGGAGCCGGCGGTCATTTCTGTCCGGTCGCACGCGCGCTCGGCGGCGCACCGGCGAGCCCCGTGATCACTGCAGAGGAGGTCGAGTTCTCGCTCGAGGAAGACGAGCTCGACGGCTGCGACGTCGAGGCCGGCATTCCCGAGCTCTACTACACGCGCGACCTGACCGGATACGGCTGGGTGTTCCGCAAAGCGGGCTACGTCAACATCGGTCTCGGCGTTCGCTCCGACCGGACGGCGTCGTCAGACGGCCGGCGGCTCTCGCATCGCATCGACGATTTCCTCTCGTACCTGAAAACCTCCACACGGATCGGTCGCGCCCCAAGGAGAAAGATGTCGGGCCATGCGTATCTGCTGCAGCCCGACAGTCGCCGCGCGGTCTGCGGCGACGGTTTCGTGCTGATCGGCGATGCCGCCGGCCTTGCCTACGATCGCAGCGGCGAAGGCATCCGGCCTGCCGTCGAGTCGGGGCTGCTCGCGGCCCGCAGCATTCGCCGTGCGTTCGAACATCAGGCGGTCGACCGGGCGAGGTTTGGCGACTACGCCGCTGCGCTCGAGACCAGATTCGGGTCATCGGGCTTCGATCCACGTTCGATCCTGCCGGGGTCGCTGCTTCGCGGCGTGGCGTCGGCGCTGATGACGTCGCAGTGGTTCTCCCGCCATGTGCTGCTCGAGCGGTGGTTTCTGCACACGCACGAGCAGCCGCTTGCGGCCTGAAGCCCGCCGCTTCGTACAGGCCGACCGACGATCGCGAAAGATTACGCCGGCACCAACCTCTGCGTTCTGCGGATACAGCGCGCTGCGGTCCGTCGATTGCCTCCCGCGCTTTCCGTGCCGCCGCTTCGCGTATAGGTTCGCCGACATCCGTTTCGCGAGAGGCCAATGAACGAGCTCTTCACGCAATCTCCGCCGCAACTCGGCAACCAGTATCGCGACGACCAGTTCCTTCGCGACTATCTCCGGCGCGTTCTTCCGGAAGATGTGCTGCGCGACGTCGAGCCCGACCTCGACGAGATGGGCAGCATCGGCGGCGGCGAGCTCTACCAGCTCCAGCTCGCCGATCGTTTGAACGAGCCGCGGCTCGTCCAGTGGGATGCATGGGGCAACCGCATCGACCGCATCGAGCTGACGCCGCTGTGGCAGAAGGCCGCGCCGATTGCAGCGAGCCGCGGCCTGATCGCGATTCCGTACGAACAGAGGCATGCGCGCTTCTCGCGCATCCACCAGTTTGCGTCCGTCTACCTGTTCCATCCGTCGTCGGACGTCTACACGTGCCCGCTCGCGATGACCGACGGCGCCGCGCGTACGCTCCTCTCGACCGGCAACAAGGCGATCGCCGACCGCGCCGTCCCGCGCCTGACGAGCCGCGATCCCGCGAGCGCATGGACGAGCGGCCAGTGGATGACCGAAACCACCGGCGGATCCGACGTCGGCCTGTCCGAAACGCGCGCAACCCCGAGCTCCGACGGCAAATGGACGCTGCACGGCAAGAAATGGTTCACGTCGGCGGCAACGTCCGAGATGACGCTGACGCTGGCAAGGCCCGACGGCAATGGTCCGGGTGGAAGCGGCCTCGCGCTGTTTTATCTCGAGACCCGCGACGCCGCCGGCAAGCTCAACGGGATCCGCATCGAGCGACTCAAGGACAAGCTCGGTACGCGAAAGGTTCCGACGGCCGAGCTGATGCTCGACGGCACGGTCGCCGAAGCCGTGATCGGCACGACCAACGGCACGCGCAACATCGCCCCGATGCTGCAGATCACGCGCGCGTGGAACAGCGTGACGGCGACCGCGTTCATGCGCCGTGCGTGCGCGCTCGCGCAGTCGTATTCGAAGGAGCGCAAGGCCTTCGGAGCGCTGCTCGCCGACCTGCCGCTCCATCGCGAGACGCTCGCCGACATCGAGATGGAAACGCGCGCCGCGACGCTGCTCGCATTCGAGCTGGTCGAGCTGATCGGGCGCGACGAGTCCGGCGACATCGACGAAGAGCAGCGCGCGCTGCTGCGCCTCGTGACGCCGATCGCAAAGCTCGTGACGGCCAAACAGACCGTTGCCGCCGTCAGCGAGGCCATCGAGGCGTTCGGCGGCGCCGGCTACGTGGAAGACACCGGGCTTCCGGTGCTGCTGCGCGATTCGCAGGTGCTTCCGATCTGGGAAGGCACGACCAACGTGCTTTCGCTCGATGCAATGCTGCGTGCGGATCTGGCCGGCGGCCTGCATGCGCTTCGCGGCCGCGTGCTTGCGGCAATCCAGGATGCTCCCGGCGAGCTCGGCGATGCCGGAGCCGTTGCCGTTGCGGCGATCGAACATGCGACCTCGTGGGCGACGGCCGGACCCGACCCGCGCCAGCTTCAGGGCGGCGCGCGGAGATTCGCTCTGACGCTCGGACGCGCGCTCGAGCTCGCGCTGATGATCGAGCACGCCGCGTGGGCGAAGACGCACGACGGACAGGCCGACGGCGTCGCCCTCGCGCAGCGCTTCGCGCAGACGCGCATCGATCAGATCCTCTGATCCGCATGATGCTGCCGGCCAGCAGTTCCGGTGGTCTCGACGACCGCTGCGCGCCGACGCTCGAAGAGCGTTTCGAACAACAGGTCGAAAGAGACCGGGCGCTGCTGCGCATTTTCAACCTGGGAACGCTCGCATGGTCCTTGCTGACGGTCGTCACGTTGATGACGCTCGTCATACCGATGAGACGGACGAGCCCGTGGCTGATCCTGATGTCAGCTTATGCGATCGCGACGAGGCTCGGGGTGCTGCTGGCCCGCAGCGCGCTCTCCGTCCCCGAGTTCGTGGCGCGCCTGGATGATGAAGACGAAAGCGTACGATCGGCGGCACGCACCGTGTTCGACCGGCACCGCGCGCAGATCACCAGGTCGCTCTCGGTCAATCGTCCGGGAGCATCCCGATCGTCGGCGGGGCTGTCTTATGAGGATGCGGCCGATGCCGGCCGTCGTCGTGATATCGGCACGCGTCGCCGATGGGGAATGATCTGTCTCGCGCTCTGGTGCGTCGTCACGATGATCGTCGTCGTGATCCTCGTTTCGACCGGCGCGGGTCCGACCGGCTGAGCCCCGGGGCGACGCGATGAGCGTGCCCCGGGGCTTGCGGCATCAATCGCAGACGAAGATCGGATTCGTGTTGCATGCTGTGCCGAAGTCGGCGCAGCCGTCGCCGTTGTAGTACCCGCAGGCACCCTCGTCACAGTAGCAGTCCGGACCCGTGCCGGGGGGAACGACTCTGTCCTGCAGTGGCGGAAAGCCATAAACGCAGTTCCCCACGCAGCTTCTCGGCAGTCCGGCGAGCGTCGTCGAAGTCGAGCTCGTGGTGGTTGTCGTCGATGGCGGAATGCAGGGAGTGACACACAGTCCAGCCGTTCCACAGCAATTGTTGGTGACGCAGATCTGACCTTGCGCACAGTCGTCGGCACCGGCGCACGGCGAAAGGTTGCCGCACTGGTCATTGTGAACACATGTCGTCTCGCAGGCGGTCTGCTCGGTTCCGTGCAGCAGAAAGCAATCCTGCTGGACATCGCACACGACCGGCCCGTCCGGGAGAGGACAGTTGTCGCACGGTGCAGGTCCCGCCGTGGTCGTCGTTGTGGAAGTGGTGGTCGTGGTCGTACCGGCCACACACTGGTTGCTGGTGCACGTGCTTCCCGGATCGCACGTTCCGCAGTTCAGCGGGGTGCCGCAGCCGTCGCTGATCTCGCCGCACTGCGCGCTCTCGGCGGCACAACTCGTCGGTGCGCAGCATACACCGAACTTGTCCTCAGGCTGGAGCCGGACACAGAGCTTGCTCTGGCAGCTCTTGTGCACGTGACAGCTCGCTCCGTTGGCCTTGCCGCCGGCGCTGCTGGGGCCGGCGAATGCAAACACTACGACTGCGGCCAGGACGACTGGCAGAATTCTCTTCATGGATCTTTTACTCCCCGACGCTCCCGCGCGTCTCAGAACCCAGATTTCGTGAACAGTTTCATGGCGCACCCCGATCGGCAAGAGGGCCGGACCGACCGAACCCGAAAAACTCACCGCATCGGAAGAGCAAAGGCAGCGATTTCGCGAAATCGGTGTGCATCCCCGGGGTTCGAATGGCCGCCGCGCAGCAATCCCGGTCACATCCCGATGAACGCGATTTCAACCCGGATAACCGTGCATCGTCGTTCACAGCGGCTTCGCTACGGTCTGGACAGGCATTCTTGAAACCGTCCACTTTTCCCGTGCACAGCGCGGATACTGCGATGCTTCGAGCGCCGTCGGCGTGTAGTTGTGACCATGCCGGTACGGCCACTCGATCGACGCAGAGAGAAGCGATAGCGACGTTTTCCCCGGCCTCCGTCGCCTCTCGATTGCGCACCAGGCCGTGCCGGCTTCTTTCCTCGCCTCACGGGGCGGGACAGCGGGGGCGCTCGCGGCATTCCGGGGACCGGTGCCGCGAGCGCCCTGACGCTGCAGCCCACAGCCTCAAACTACGCGCGTAACTCCACGCAGGTACTTCTCCGGCATATCGCCCCGGGCCTTTCGGTCTTAAGAACTCACAGGTGAGCTTCCGCCCGAGTGGCGGACCTTCGCCGAGGAGTTGACGTTATGAAGTCGAATCGTTTCCGGAAGTGCATTCTCGTCGGGGTCGCATCTGCGCTTCCGGCTATCCTGCCCGTGGTTCTGCCGCAGGCAGCCGATGCGCAGATCAGCGTCAGCATCGGGATCCCGCTTCCACCTCCGATCGTGTTCGCTGCGCCGCCCGAACTCGTGGTGCTGCCCGGCTCGTACGTCTACGTCGCAGCCGATCTCGCCGAGGACGTCTACTTCGTCGATGGATGGTGGTGGAGACCGTGGCAGGGGCACTGGTACCGCTCGCATTCGTATGACCGCGGCTGGGACCGTTATTCCAGCGTGCCGTCGTTTTACGGGGGCGTGAACCACGGCTGGAGGAACGATTACCGCGAGCGCCGCTGGCAGGGTCACGACTGGAACTACCAACGCATGCCCCAGCAGCGCGTCGCATCGAACTGGAGCTCGTGGAAGTCGAACAACTACTGGGACTCGCAGCAGCACTGGGGAGTTCCCGACATGCAGCAGCAGTCGCGCAGTGAGGCATCTCATCCATCCTCGCACTCCGCTTCGCGCGGCGCGCAGCACTCGCCGGGCACCCACTATCGAGCCGACACGGCTCCGTCACAGCGAGCGGGACACGATGCCAGCCGCCAGATTCCCGCACAGCGAACCGAGCACCGCGCTGGCGGCTCGCACGCGTCGCAGAATGCAGCGGGCAACGCGGATCATTCGCAGGGTCACGGCGCGAAGGCGCAGGGGCACGGCGGCCAGTCGCAGGGACATAGCGGACACTCGCAGGGCCACTCACCCGGGCACGGCAACGGACACGAGTAGCGACAGCCTCATCGAGTGAATTCCCGCCCGGCGAGGCAGCGCTGCACAATCGCCCGCCGGGCGTGATCGGGATAACGTACGAGCCCGCACCATCCGTAGAACGGTGAATCGCCGGCAAGGATCCGGAGGTGCAATCCCGCGAACTGGAGAGCAGCATCCAATGACCAGCACGTACCAGCTCTACTATTGGCCGTTCATCCAGGGACGCGGTGAGTTTCCGCGTCTCGTGCTCGAAGCCGCAGGCGTCTCCTACGTGGACGTTGCGCGCCTGTCCGAGGACGAAGGCGGTGGTGCCTCCGCCATTCTTCCGTTCCTGCGCGGAGAGAACTCCGGATTTCCTCCTTTTGCGCCGCCGTTCCTGGTGGCGGGAGACGAGGTCATCTCGCAGAGCGCGAACATCTGCCGTTTCGTCGGCGAACGGCACGGGCTTGCGCCCGACGGCGACGTCGCCCGCGCGCAGGCCGCTTCGATCGCGCTGACCGCGGCAGACGTCGCGAGCGAAGCCCACAACACCCACCATCCGATCTCAGGCTCGCTCTACTACAAGGACCAGAGCGAAGCGGCGGCGGCCGCCGCCGCAGCCTTTCGCACCGAGCGCATCCCGAAGTTCCTCGACTACTTCGAGAACGTGCTGCGTAAATCCGGCAGCCGGTGGATGTTCGCAGGCCGCATGACGTACGCCGACGTGTGCGTCTACCAGGTCATCGAAGGCCTCGAGTATGCATTCCCGCATTCGACCAAGAAGGCCGAGCAGCAGACGCCGGCGCTCGTCGCGATGTGCGGTGCGGTCGCCGAATCACCGAACGTGGCCGCATATCTGCGCTCCGAACGGCGCATTGCCTTCAACGAGATGGGGATCTTCCGGCACTATCCGGAGCTCGACGAGCCCACTTGATACGGCGGCCGACCGGCCGATCCGGCAGCGGAGCCGGCGTGCCCTTCGCGCGTGCCGGCCTGCCCTAATGCTTGTCCGCGTCGGGCGCCTTGCCGAGCGCAAGGCTGGCAAACGTCTTCACCTTTTCGTTCGGATGCGAATGCGCCAGCAGCACGAGCTCGGCGGCTCCGTCGTGACCCGCGCGCGTGAGGCCGACCACCGCAGCAAGCGCTGCGCGCTCACTGCCCCTGTCGACGACGTTACGCAGCGGCTCGACCGCTGCGCTGCCGACCTCACCGATCCGGCGAGCCATGCCCATGCGAACCGCTGCATCGGGATCGTCGAGCAGCGGCATGACGTCGGACAACGCGGCCGAACCGTCGCGCGCGACGAGCGCCACGCCGGCCGCCAGTCGCACCTGCGGCGACGAATCCTTCTTCATCATCTCGACGATGCGGGCACGCGATGCCGCGCTGCCGGCGACCTCGATTGCGATCACGCGCACGGCGGCGTCCGGGTCGTCGAGCAGCTCGAGCTTCTGTGCAGGCGTCAGCCCGGACGGAAGTGCGGTGAGCGCACGCACCGCTTCGACGCGCATCGCCGATCCCGGCTGCGAAAGCGCGAGCGCCGTCTCCTTGGTACCGGGCAGGGATCGCGCGGCCGCAAGCCGCAGCGCCGCCGTACGGACACCCGCTTCGTTTCGCGGGGATTCGGCGATGTGAAGCAGGATCCGCGTTCCCGGATCGCCAAGATCGTTCGCGAGATTTTTGCGCTGTCCGAGAAGCGTGATCGCTTCGGCCGCGAGGACCGCGTTGCCGGCTTCGGCGAGCTCGACGAGGCGCACGGCGCCCGGAGCACCGCCCTGCGCCTGAGGCGCAAGCATCAGGTAGTGCAGCAGCGCATCGAGCGAGCCCGGATCGGGGCTGCGAACGAATGCATCGCCGTGCTCGGCCACGATGTAGTCCGCATGATTCTCAGGGCGCGACATGCGCCGCGTCCACAGGGTCTGGTCGGGAACCGGATCGAGCACGACGAGCACACGCTCGCCGTCGTCGAAGCGCACCTGGCGCGAAGCCGACAGCTCTTCCCACGTGATCGTTGTGGTCTTTCCGACGGCGACCGGCCCCGTGACCGACTCGTCGACGACGAGCGCGGCGGTCCACGCCTTGTCGTCGATCGGTCTGCGGCTGGAGATCGTGCCCGCAACCACTGCAGAAGCGCGCATGCTCGCAGCCAGGATCGACTGTCCGCCGGCTGCACGCATGCGCGGCTTCGCGGCATTGTCCGCACCGGAAGCCGCGCCGGCAACGGCGACGGCGATCACGAAAAGCAGCGCTGAGGCCGCCGCTGCGGCTCGTGTCACGGCGCCAGCGGTGCGTCGAAGCCGGGATTTCCGTCGACGTCGGCGTACAGCGCGTTGGTCACGCCGAGCGCCTCGACGCCGCTCTGTCCGAGGTTGCCGTCGACGAGCTGCGCGAGCGTCGTGTTTCCGGCGGCCGACAGGTCGGCCGGGAAGACCGGGAACATCGGCCGCGAAACGCCGTCGGTACCCTTGACGACGACCACGTACCACGCATCCGCGGTCAGGTTCGTGAACGGAACGACGACGTGCGCTTCCTTGCGCTGTCCGCCCGGGACCAGCGGGAAGACATTGTTGGTCGTGATCGTGAAATCGGTACCGGCCACGAGCGTCATCGTCGGCGTCGCGGTGTACTGGTACGGCTTGCCGACGACCGACGACGTTGCCGCATTCGAATAGATGCGGATGGTGTCGAAGTCGGCCCACAGCGGCGCCTGCACCATGATGTCGAGGTCGAGGCCGATGGCCGGATTGGTCGGCGTGAGCAGCGTGCTGCCGCCGAGCGTGAGGTCGGCCGTGTTCGAGCCATCCACCGCATCGATGAGCTGCGTCTGCACATAGATGCCCTGGCCGCCCGTACAGCGTCCGTCCTTCACGGCCTGCGCGACCTCGGCGGTATCGAGCGTCAGCAGATCTTCGGTCGAGACTGCCGACCATGTGCGTCCGCCGGCCGTCTCGAGGTTCGTGAACGCGTGCGTGTCGGTGTCGGTGATCATCGTCGTGATCAGGCCCTGGTTCAGCTGGTTGAACCAGATGCCGATGCGCTCGTTCAGGAACTCACCCTGGTGCTTGCGGTTGTAACCGTTCCAGAGCTCGAGCGCCTTGAACTGGTGATACAGGTTCCCGCCCGCGGGATTCATGCGGAAGTTCAGTCGATCGGCGGCCGTCATGCCCGTCGTCGGCGGCACCGTGCCGGTGTCGATCTTCATCGGCGAGTAGTGCGAGCCGATGTGGTTGATCTGCACGACCGTGTCGGGCGTCGCCGTCGGCTGCGTCAGTGCCAGGTTCTCGATCGCCGCGGGCTCGAGGATGTAGCTGCCGGCCGACGGGAAATCTTCTCCGGCCGGCGCTGCGCCGCCCCAGTCGGTCGATCCGCCCGAAGGTTTGGTGGGATCGATCGTGAACGGATACGCGTTGTAGTGCCCGGTGTCCCACGTCGTGATCTCTTCGCCGATCGTCGACGTGAGAAGCCCCGTGTAGCCGAGGTCCGCAATGTGCGAGGTGAGATCGGTGTGTGCGTGGTGGTCGGTCATGATCACGTTGTCGACGCCTTCGCCGGCGAACTGGCGCACGCGATCGTCGTTGCTCACGCGCGAATCGGCGCTCGCGATCGCATGGACGTGGTGATCGGACGAGACGAATCCCGTCGTATCGATCACGCGCGCGATCTGCGCGACGACGGGTGCGGTCGCACCGGCCGTAACCGTGACGGCCGCGTCATACTCGGAATACTCGGCGCCGCGCGTCACGTAGACGCGGTAGCTGCCGGGCTCCATGTCGAACTGCACGACGCCGGCGGCATCGGTGTAAATCATGCGCGCGAAGCCGTAAGGCAGCGGGTCGCTCTGGTCGCGATGCAGGCCGGTGCTGTCGGACAGGATGAGATCCGGCGACGGATCGAACCCGATGACGCTTACGCGCGCCGGCACGGGATCACCGTTCTCGTCGGTGGCCGTCACCGAAATCGCTCCGGTCTGCGGAAGGTTGAAATCCTGCGTGACCGGCGTTTCCGGGTCGGTCGTGATCATGTGAACCGTCGGCGTCGCAGTGCCGCCTTCGTACGGAGTGCCTTCGCGCCATGCGGCCATGCCGTAGGTGCCAACGGGCATCGTGCCGGAGTAACAGCCCGACGCGTCGGTGACCCACGTCGACGTGACAGCCTTGATGACGCCCGACTGCACCGGCCCGGCCGACACGCGCGCACCGGGCGCGGGGACACCGTTGACATCCACGCAGCCGGCGACCGTTCCCGACAGGCGGCCCTTGACGAGGTTCTCGAGTGAAACCGCATTGGCGCCGCTGCCGTTGCCGACGCCGAAGTAGCGCGTGAATGTCTTGCTGCCGCCGCTCAGCACTTTGAAGTTCGGTGGCTCGCCGCCGACGATCGGCCCGAGCACGCTCTGGCTGTGCAGAAGATACGTCACGCCGCTGGTCGAGAAGTATCCGGTCGGATCGGCGTCCGAAGTCGGCGGCATCGTCACGATGCCGTAGTCGACGCCTTGAGCCTCGCCATAGCCGATGAAGTCGAGCACTCCGGCGTCGGCCGTCAGGCGCACGCCGAGACCCGCATCGGTCGAGCTCGCCCACTGCTCGAGCTCGCCGGCGGCGTTGACGTAGTCGCCGACGAAGAAGCCCGTCTGGACCGGCTCGTTGTTGAAGATCGTCGTGTCGAGCCGGAGGTACGTGGCGCCCGCTTCCAGTGTGTAGTCGGTGCAGCCCTCCACGTCCTGATCCACGTCGTCGGCCGACGGAGGGAAGTCGAGGCCGGCATCGGCGATGATCGTCGACGGATTGACGAAGTCGAGCAGATCGTCCGGGCCGCACGCGCGCACGACGGCCGGTCCGCCGTTGCTGCCGTCGTTGACGATCTCGACGCTGGTCGCGTTGATGACGGTTTCGATGTTGATCGCCGGCTGCATCTCCAGGAAGTTGTCGACGCCCGGATTCGAGACGAGCTCGGCATCGATGATGTTGCCGCCGAAGCCGCCGACGCTGTACATGTCGCGCACGCCGCCCTTCTGGATGATGAAGCGCGCCTCGGCGTTCTCCATCATGATGTCGCCGGGCTGGCCGTCGGCGAGAGGTCCCGTCAGCAGCTCTGCGGCGTTGGTGATGATGTGCGCGTTGGCCAGGCCGACACACGAATTGTCGGCGGACGAATTGTCGAACACGTCGCAGTCGACCGTCGTGCCGGAAGCGCCGTTGAGCGCACGGCACGCCTCGCAGCGGATGGCCAGGAGGGCACAGCCGCCGAGCGCGAGCGCAGTCGTGGCGCCGCAGCGGCCACGGGCAAGCTCGAGGAGCGGCTGCGTCGTGACGTTGCAGGATGCGGTCAGTTTACCGCCAAACGTCCCGATCGCTTTCACGATCTTCTCGTTGCCGGTGAGCTGGGCCGCAAGGGCCGAGGTCAGCTCCGCAGCCGAGGTGGCTTGCGGCACGTCGTCACCGGCCAGCGACGCCTTGATCGCGTTGAGGCCTTCTTTCCAGATCGCGTTGTACAGCTTGCCGCCGGCGCCGACGAGCGCGCTCTGGCATTCGGAGGCGGCCTCGTCGTCGTACGGAAGAAGCCGCCACAGCTCGTCGACGTTGAGACCGAAGATGTCACGAATGGTCGCATGCGCGCCGGCATCGCCGGCGCCGGCCGACACGCCGAGCGTCGATCCGAAGTCGGGCGCCGCGCTGCAGTCCGCCAGAATATCGGCGGCCTTGTCCTTCGCCTTGGCGAGCTTGGCCTTGGGGTCGTTGGTCAGGCACGCGTCGGCAGTGCGAGTCTGCGTGAACAGGCCGAGCTTTTCCTCGTCGCTCGACTGCGCGGCCTTGATGCACGCGGCGTTGGCCTTGGTCTGCGTCTTGCCGATCTTTGCCGCCTGCTTGAGAAGGTTGTTCGCGCATTCCTGCTGCGCGGCCGACTGCGCCGCTGCCCACGCGCCCGACGGCTGCAGAGCGTTCGCGGCCAGAACGGCAACCAGCAGGACCAATGAACGCGAGAGACCACGATTGGCGGTCGACATGGGCAACCCTCCTTACCCGGCTGTCTTGGCTGTCTTGATGATACGGCTCGTCTATGGACTGTCCCCGGGGCACGGCCGAGGGGAAGTCGCAGGGAACGCGCTATTAGCCGGTTTGCCGAAGCTTCGTCAATGCACGGCAGAAAGGGCGGACGACGGCGCGCACGCTCAGCGCGCCGCCGTCGCTGCAGTCTCGCCGCGCTGACGCGCCGCGTATCGTAATCGGCAAGCCTACTCGACGCGGCCTGTCACCGGGGGCTCGACGTGGCGTCCTTCGAGCACGCTCCGGTAAACGAAGCCCGCGATCGCTGCACCGGCGATCGGTGCCACCCAGAAAAGCCAGAGCTGCTGGAGCGCCCATCCTCCGACGAACAGCGCCGGTCCCGTGCTGCGTGCGGGATTCACCGACGTGTTGGTGACCGGGATGCTGATCAGATGGATCAGCGTCAGCGCGAGCCCGATTGCCATGCCGGCAAATCCGACGGGTGCCCGTTGATGCGTCGAGCCGAGAATCACCATCAGGAACATGAACGTCATGACGACTTCGGTCACGAGCGCCGACAGCAGCGAGTACGACCCAGGCGAATGCGCTGCGTATCCGTTCGACGCGAACCCGCCCGCGAGACTGAAGCCGGCGTTGCCGCTGGCGATCACCAGCAGAACGGCTGCACCGACAATCGCTCCCGTCACCTGCGCCACAATGTACGGGATCACATCCGACGACGGGAAGCGCCCGCCAGCCCACAATCCGACCGAAACGGCGGGATTGAAATGTCCGCCCGAAACGGGACCGAACGCGTACGCGCCGCTGAGCACGGTCAGTCCGAAAGCGAGAGACACACCGAGAAGGCCAATTCCGACTTGCGGAAAAGCGGCCGCGAGCACCGCGCTGCCGCAGCCGCCGAGAACCAGCCAGAATGTTCCGAGGAATTCTGCCGCGAGCTTCGAACCCATATGTCGTCTCCTTGCTGTTTCGGCCGGGTTCAGGGAACCGCGCAGGTCTGCGTGTTTCCCATCCCCGAGCATTCCGACGCGATTCGGTCGTAACAGACGCCGCTGCCGGAGGTCTCGATCTCGACGAGCAGATGCCCGTGATCGACGCCCGGCACAAGCGGTGCGCCGACGATGCTCACGTCAACTTCGCGCAGGTATGTCCAAGGGTGAAGACCGACCGACGTGCTCGACGGACGGCGCCTTCCTGATTCCGAAAGGAGCTGCAGGTGGCCAGCGGTGGGGGCTTCGCCTGACTGCCGATTCAGCGCGGACGCTGGCGAATCAAGCCCGCCATCTCGGTGCGTAGCCGGTGGCGTTCGTCCTCGCGCAGCTTGCGCGCGTCCTCGAGCACGCTTTCCACGCGCGTGCGCTGGGCCGCCAGGGACCTGGATCGAGCGATCTCTTCGCGCTGCGCTTCGAGAGCAGCCGTGTCGCGCCGCAGCTTCTCGCGCAGCCCGTCGAGGAAGCGGCGCTGGTCCTCCAGCACCTTGAGGTCCTCTTCGAAAACGGCGCGGTCCGCTTCCAGCTGTTGTCGCTGCTGCTCGAGCTCGCGTTGCTGCTGCTCCAGGTGCTGCCGGAGACGTGCAGGCGCCAGGCCGTCCGGGTCGCTTTCGAGTAGCTCGTCGCGGTCGTTGCGGCCGCCGGCGGCGTCGGATTTTCGTTCGACGCGACGAGGGCCGAAGTTGAGGACTCCGCGTCTGTCCTTCAGAAACGACGACATGGAAGCTCCTTTGCCTGGTTGGAACCGCAGGCGGATGGCGGATCAGTCTTCGACCAGGTGACCACGATAGTACCGTGCAACCTTGCGCTCCGGTGCGGCGACCGGCGCCGGCCTCGCGGCGCTTTCGACCTTCGCAGCCGGCGCCGCGAACCCGGGCGACGAGATCGACGAGCCGGCAAACGATCCGCCCGTGCCGTTGGTACCGACCGCTGTTCCGTTGATTGCGCCGGTCAGCCTTCGATCGGCGAGATTCATCGCCATCTTGAGCGCAGGAAGATTGACCGAATGCGCCGCGAGCACGCACAGCGCTCCACCTTTGACGAACCGCTTCACGCAAAGCACGTGATCGGAAAACCGCACCATGCAGCTTTCGAGATCGTCGCCGAGCGATGCGAAGCTTTCGGACAACCGCTCGATGCGCGGTCCGAGCTCGGAAAACATCGCCGCATCGAAGAGCGACGGCATCTCCATCGCCAGCAGCGTCCCGTTTGCGCCCAGCACGAATCCGCCCTCGACGCCCTGAACGTCCTTGAGTGCCAGAAGTGTCGCACGAATGATGTCGCTCATCGGAAATCCCTCACGCAGGCGCCTATCGGAATCCGAGAATTTCCCTGATGCTGGTCATCGTGATTTCCGGCCGTGGCCTGACGCCCACGGTGTTGCCGTTCTCGTCGAAATAGATCAGGCAGCGGCCGCGCCGGAACTCGCAGTCGAGCTCCTGAAATCCGTCGAGGCCGAGGCCGTCTCCGACCAGTTTTGCGAGTTGCGTTGCGTAGGCGGCCGCGGTGGCGAACTGCTCGGCATCTGCGCCCTTGGAGCTGAGCAGCGAGCCTTCCGGCGAAAGCAGCACCATCATCTTCAGCATCTCGCTGTTGTCGGCGTTCATCGTATCCATCTCAGGCCACCGCGACTTCGGGGCGAGTTACCGGAGAGCCGCCTCCGAGCACCAGCGACGCGGCACCCTCGGTGACGGTGCGGTCGGGAAGCAGCACCATCTCCGGATAGCCGGGGATTCCCATTTCGGTCGTGTCCAGACCCGCGAGCTCGTCCTCCACCGACGATCGCATCGGGGTGATCACGTTGCTGATCCGGAACCACATGTAGGCCATCGGTACGGCAAACGCGGCGAGCGTCGCGCAGCTGACCATCTGCATCCACAGCTGCGACGCGTCGCCGTAGAGCAGGCCGCGCACACCGTCGGCGCCGTATGCGGCCACCATCGAATCGCGCACCACGCCGTTCCAGCCCGCGCCGTAGTCGCCGTTGGCAAAGATGCCGACCGAGAGCACGCCCCAGCATCCGCAGACTCCGTGTACCGAGATTGCGCCGCATGGATCGTCGACGCCGCGCGACTCGATGAAGAATACCGCCGTCACGACGAGCCATCCTGCAATGCCGCCGATCATGACGGCGGCCCACGGGGCAACGAACGCGCACCCGGCGGTAATCGCCACGAGGCCGGCGAGCATGCCGTTGCAGAGCATCGTCGGATCGGGCTTCAGCTCGCGCGTAAGCAGAGTGATGTATGCGGTTGCTGCGGCAGCAACGCTCGCGAGCATCGTGTTCACGACCACGAACGAGATGCGCAGATCCGTGCCGGCCAGCGTCGATCCGGGGTTGAAGCCGAACCATCCGAACGCGAGGATGAAAGTTCCGAGCGCGACCATCGGCACGCTGTGGCCCGGCATTGCGCGCGGCCTTCCCTGCGCGTCGAATTTGCCGATGCGCGGTCCGAGGATGGATGCACCGACAAGCGCGATCACACCTCCCATCATGTGCACGACGCCTGAACCGGCGAAGTCGACCGCGCCGTGACCAAGACCCCAGTTCCGGCCGCCCTGCGCGAGGAACCCACCGCCCCAGACCCAGTTCGCATAGAGGCAGTACGGCAGTGCGATCCACAGCCCGAACAGCACGAAGTTCTTGAACGACCACCGCTCTGCCATCGCGCCGGTCGGGATGGTCGCCGTCGTATCCATGAACACCATCATGAAGAAGAACAGCGCCATCACGCTCACGTCGGACATCCCGTTCAGGAAGAACCCCTTGGTTCCCATGAATCCGTACTGGAACGCCGACGTGACCGCGCCCGAAGCATCGAGGACAGGGTTCAGTCCGACGCCTTCGTTGAGCGTCGACAAGCCGGGTCCGAGCGACGGATACCAGCCAGGTGGAACCGCGCCGTTCCACCAGTTCCCCCAGCCGATGGCGAAGCCGTAAGCCCAGAAGCCGAGGCAGCCGAGCGGATAGATCATGAAGTTCATCGCCGTCGTGTGCGACGAGTTCTTCGAGCGGCACAGACCGGTCTCGACCGACATGAAGCCGGCCTGCATGAACATCACCAGGAAGCCGCAGATGAGAACCCACACGAAATTGATCGAGTAAAGATTGTGCGCCATGCGGTCGTAGAGATCCGAGATGGCGAGCGCGGCAGGGATGTCGCCCTTGCCGTCACCGGCCGGTGTTGCCCAGACTCCCGACGACGCTCCGGTCGGATCGGGCCACTTCGCTTTCTTCTCGGCGCTCGTCGCCGTGAAGTACGATGGCAACGCGGGACTACTCGCTTCGGCCGCCGGTTCCGGCGCCGCCACGGCAGCGACTTCTTCCTGCACCGGGGCTGCCTTCAGATCGCTTCGGGCCGATCCTTTCCGATCGGCTGCTCCCGCGGCGTCCCCCATGACCACCGCAAAAGCTGTGAGCAGAATCGCTCCCCTCCAGATCGATCGTTTCGATACTCGCGAGCTTGATCGCTTCATGGCGAATCCTTGTGGTCGGCGGCGATACGCCCCGACATCGCGCAACAGGTGCCTGCTCGTGTTCCCCTCATGTCTCGCGCACGCCACCCGCAGACGGTTGGTGGCGCTGGAGACAGCACGCGATTCGCTCGGCGTGCTCGATGCGGAGCTATGCAAGGACGTTGCCATCTTCGACGCGATGCGGCGCGCGGTGAGATGTTTCACTGCGGGTGCTGAATCGTTGAGCGCTGCACGTTTTTCTGTCGATCTGCAGCGATCGCTCCATGCGGCGCGGATTTTGAAAAATTTAGGCCATTTTCAGGCCGGATCGTGCGCGCTGCGGCACGCAGACGATGCCATCGGAAGACGTAGTGCGTGTTGCACGACAGCTGCGCGCGTCGCAAACACGTCGCGCAACCTGCAACTTCGCTTCGCATCGCAGGATGTGCCGACGATTGCACGGCAGCGAACTGCCATGAACACAGGCAGCGTGCTGCCCAATTGACGAGCGCCGGCCGCGACGTGGTCCGAATCCGCAACGGCTGGTAACCAGCCCGATCCTGTGAGAAGCGCTCGGAGCCGGCACGCTCGTTCGTTGTTTCGATCGAGTGCGCGGATAGCGAGTTGCGATGAAGCTTGTCCCGACGACCGTACAGGAAATCGAAAAGGACCCGGCGCTGCGCATCTATGGTGCAATCCTCGCCGCGACCAATTGCCTCGCGTTCGTGCACTGGACGTGGTTCCACCCGATCGCCGCGATCCTCCGGCCGAACAGTCTCGCCGTTTGCTGGCCGTTCCTGCAGGACTGCGAATGGATGCGCGTGCTCGATCCACCGGCGCTCACCGGCGTTCTCGCGGGATGGCTGGCCCTGTCGGTGGTGGCGGCCGCCCTGTTTCTCCGGCGCTCGACGTGCCGCTGGGCGTGGCTGCTGCTCGTCGTCGCGCTCGTCGTCAAGCAGTGGCTGATCTTCGGCGACTACCGCCTGCGGCTCAACCAGCACTACATGGCGCTATGGGTCACGGCCGCGTTCCTCTTCATCCCGCACCGGCGCCGGGTGCTGCCGTATCTCGTCACGTTCTTCTATGGATGGGCCGCGCTGCTCAAGTTCAGTCCGGAGTGGCTCTCCGGCCAGTGGACGTACGGCCGCACGCCGCTCGGGATGCCGGACGCGCTCGTGCCCGCCGCAAGTGTCTACGTGCTGGTGCTCGAGCTGGTGCTGGTCTGGGGATTGACGTCGCGCCGCGCATGGCTGTTCTGGCTCACGTTCGGCCAGCTGCTGCTGTTTCACCTCGCCTCGTGGAACGTGGTCGGATTTTTCTATCCGATGCTGATGTTCGGGATCCTCGCGCTTTTCCCTCTGCTCCGGCTGATCCCGCCCGAGCGCGATGCGGCTGCCGGGCAAACTCCTGAGGAGCACCCGGTCGGACTGCCATCGCTGCTGTCCGGCGGCGAGCCCCGTGCCGTCGTGCTTACTCTGGCGGCGTTCAGCCTGCTGCAGTTGCTGCCGCTGCTTCTTCCCGGCGATACCGCGGTCACCGGCGAAGGCCGCTGGATCTCCCTGCACATGTTCGACGCCCCGGTGCACTGCAGCGGAGCGCTCCATTTCCATGACGCCTCCGGGAGTACCCGCGATCAGGCAATCAATGTGAATATGCTGATTCTCACCGAACGGATGCGCTGCGACCCGATCGTTTACTTCAGCGTCGCTCGAATGATGTGCCGGATGAATCGCGAGCGCCCGAAATTTGCCGATATCGGGCTGACGCTGAGCTCAGGTCGCAAAGGCCACGACGAGCGACCCGTCGTTTCGATCGACAGGTTCTGCGAAACGGCGCCGCGCTACGAGTGGTGGCACCACAATGACTGGATCGCAGCCGGGAGCTGACGGTCCGGCTTTCCTCTGGCCTGCTCGCGACTAACGATTTCGGTGCACGGACCGGCCGGCGATGGCCTCGGAGGTTGCCGCGGGGCTCACGCCATTCGTGAACCCCGCGGCTCGCAGTCTCAGTCGCAGAGGAAGGGCGGCTGGACGACACACGCCGAGAAGAAGTCGGCGCATCCGTCGGCGCCGCAGGCAAGCTGGTCGCAGTAGCAGTCGGGACCGTCGCCCGGAGGAACCACCCTGTCCGCCGGCTGCGGGAAGGCGTCGACGCAGTTGCCTACGCAACTCCTCGCGATGAGCGTCGTGCTGGTTGTGCTCGTGGTCGTCGTCGTAGACGAAGTCGTCGTAGACGAGGTGGTGGTAGACGAAGTCGTCGTGGACGAGGTCGTCGTCGTGGTGACTACGACGCACTGGTTGTTCACGCAGGTGCTTCCCGGGTCACATGAGCCGCATTGAATCGGCACGCCGCAGGCGTTCCCGATCTCGCCGCACTGGGCATTCTGCTCCGGGCAGCCCTGCGGCGTGCAACAGACGCCGAACTTGTCACTCGGGTTGAGCGTGATGCAGTAGTGACTCGCACAGCTTTTGGACACGTGGCACGACTGGCCGTCGCGCTTGCCGCCGGCGCTGCTCGAACCTGCGAAGGCGAGAACAGCGATCAACGAGAATGTGAGAATCGTGGACCTATTCATGATTTGTTTCCCCTTTCGTGTCCCGCCCGTCGCGATCTCTCCCGAGCTCGACCGATTCAGGGAATCTCCCACGAGTTCGCGAGGCGGACAAGGGGCCCGTCAAATATTGCACGTCCCGGGCCTGCCCGGGGTTTCCCCGTGCGGTGTCAGCACTGCAGCGCGCCCAGGCCGACGGCAGCGCGAAGCACGAGCAGCGCATCGCTGGCGTGGATCTCGAGGTCGCCGGTGACATCGCAGACGGCCGTCGCACACGGAACGGATCCGATCGACGCTTTCAGCACGTAAAGGGCATCGGTAGCGGTAGGAAGTCCCGGCTCCGTGGTGATCGGATGTCCGCAGCGCGTAAGCTGGCAATCGGCGGCGCAGGCGCTTCCGCGCTCTCCCGTCGCTTCGCCTTCGTCGCAGCCTTCGCCAAAGTCGACGACCGAATTGCCGCAGTCGCCGCACGCGACGTCGCGACGGCCCATGCAGACGTCGGCGTTGCACCGGTCCTCGAGCGTGCAGGCATCCTGGTCATCACACGGGGTGCCGCTGGTGACGAGTTGCGCGGTGCAGCTGTCGCTTTGCTCGCTGCAGACGCCGACGGCGCATGCGGCGTCCAGGCTCGAGCAGTCGACGGGCTCTCCGGCGACGCAGCCCGCGCCGGCGACGCAGGCCTCGATGCCGTCGCAATACTTGCCGTCGTTGCATGCGCTGTCGTCGGGGATGCCGACGCACGCCTCGCCTTCGCAGTGATCGGCCGTGCAGTCGAAGCCGTCGTCGCAGGCGGTCTGGCCCGCGGCGCAGTGCGCGCAAACCGCGAGGCCGGGGACCAGCTCGAGCTGTGCCACGGGATCGAACGGAGAGCCATGGATCACCACGCTTGCCGCATCGCGGACCCGAATGACATTCGCGCCGCCGTCGCTGGAAACGCGCGCGCCGCCGGTCACGTCGATGGCGTGATGCGCGATGAAGCGGTTGGATCCACTCTGAATGTGATTTTCGATGGTCGCGGCGGTGCCAACATCGATCTGGCACCCTTCGAGCTGGACGCTGTCGCTACCCTGGCCGGAGACGGAAATGAATCCGTCCAGCTCGAGGTCCCCGAACGCGCTTATGACGAGATCGGCCGCGGTTGCCGGCAGCTCCATCGCGGCTTCGATGCGGCCGGTGGTACCGAGATGGATCTCGCCGTCGCTGAAGAGTCCGATGTCGGGCCCCTGAATGTCGCCGCTGCCGGTCGCGACGATGGAACCGAGAAGGTCGATGCGAGTGGCGGCGGACAGGTCGGCCGTCCCGAAGTCACCGGACACCGCCAGCGATGCGAACTGCAGGATATCGAGCTCTCGCCCGGCATTGAGATCCATCTCCCCTGCTTCTCCGCGCGCGGTCAGCGCGCTGACGTCGATCTTCGTCGGGCTCTCCGCGCTGCCTTCGATCCGCAGGTCGCGTCCCGCCGTCATGTCGATCGTGCCGGAGATCGAGGTGCGGTTGACGGTGCGGACATTGAGGTCGGACGAGACCGTGATGTCGCGACCCGCCTTCAGAATCACCCAGCCCGCTTCCTCCTTGCCGTCCATCACGACGTTGCCCGCAACGTGCACGTCGACGTCTGCGTCAAGCTCCAGTACGCCACCGCGACTGCTGGTCGTGAAGCTGCCGAGAAGCTCGATGCTGCCGGGGGAGCGCACGACCAGCTCGCCCATGTACGTGTCGTTGCTGGAGATCGTGATCGGGCGGCGCAGCACGACATCGCCCGATGCCTCGAGGATGAGCTGTTCGTCGAAGGCGAGACCGAGCGCGATTCCGCCGCCGATATCCATCGACCCTTCCCCACCGGGGGCGGTCGTCTCTATCCTCGGTGTTCTATCGATGTCGTCCGATACGCTGACGACGATCGAAGAGTGACCGGCATCGGCCTCGACGATGAGCTTCCCGCTGCGGACGCGTGGCGACCCGGTCCCGAAGCGGATCTGGCCCGGACCGGTGATTTTGAGCGTGCGAGGTCCGAAGTCGAGGAGCGTGTTGTCGTTCACGTCGACGACCTGGTCGATCACGCACGGATCGGCCGCGGGCGGGCAGACGTCGTTGGCACTCGAAGCGACGAACGCGGCCGATTCGCCAGTCATGCCGAGCACCACGATCCAGCCGGCAATGCCGGCCACGAGATTCATGCGGATCAGGTTCTTCATATGGCCGGGAGCTTAGCCGCACTGCGCGAGTCCAGACAAGACGGCAGCGCAACACGCGGCCCGTTTCTCGCACCGGCCGCCCGCATCGCTAGAATCCCGCGCCCATGACGCCTTCCGATCCGTCTCGCCGAAACCCGCTCGCCATCGCTGCGTGGATCGTGGTCAGCCTTCTCGGCGCGACGGCGCTCGGAACCATTGCGCTGCACAGGGGCGAGACGATCTCGAGCACCTGGTTCCTCGTGGCGGGGCTGTGCATCTACGCGATCGGATACCGCTTCTATTCGGCGTTTCTCGCCGCCAGAGCGCTCGTCCTCGATGATTCGCGGCTTACCCCTGCGCATACCCGCAACGACGGCCGCGACTTCGTGCCGACCAATCGCTGGGTGGTGTTCGGACATCATTTCGCGGCGATCGCCGGACCCGGCCCGCTGGTCGGACCGATCCTGGCCGCGCAGTTCGGGTACCTCCCCGCGTCGCTCTACATCGTCATCGGCGTCGTCATCGGCGGCGCAGTGCAGGACTTCACCGTGCTGGTCGGCTCGATGCGGCGCGGCGGCAAGAGCCTCGGCCAGATCGTCCGCGAGGAGATCGGCCCGGTCGGCGGCGCGGCCGCGCTCGTCGGCGTGATGGCGATCATGCTGATCCTGATCGGCGTGCTCGGGCTCGTCGTCACCAATGCGATGTTCGGCAGCCCGTGGGGTACGTTCACGATCGCGGCCACCATTCCGATCGCGCTCGCGATGGGCGTCTACATGACGCAGATCCGCCCCGGCCACGTGCTCGAAGCGTCGATCGGCGGGCTCGCGCTGGTGCTGCTCGCAGTCTGGGGCGGCCGCTTCGTGCACGATCACGAGACGCTTCGCGTATGGTTCGACCTCGGCAAGCCGGCCATCGCGATCTGCCTGATCGTCTACGGCTTCACCGCGAGCGTGCTCCCGGTCTGGCTGCTGCTCGCACCGCGCGACTACCTGTCGGCGTTCATCAAGATCGGCACCATCGGCCTGCTCGCCGCCGGGCTGCTGTGGGTGCGCCCGGAAGTCCACATGCCGGCGCTCACGCAGTTCATCGACGGCACCGGCCCCGTGTTCGCCGGCAAGCTGTTCCCGTTCTGCTTCATCACGATCGCGTGCGGCGCGATCTCCGGCTTTCACGCGCTGATCTCGAGCGGCACGACGCCGAAGCTTCTCGACCGCGAGTCAGACGCCCGCATGATCGGATACGGCGCGATGCTGATGGAAAGTTTCGTCGCGCTGATGGCGCTGATGGCGGCGACCGTCATGGAGCCGGGAACGTACTTCGCGATGAACGCGCCGGCAGCGCTTCTCGGCACCACCGTCGCCGATGCGGCAACCAAAATCGGCCAGTGGGGATTCACGCTCGATCCCGCGGCGTTCGAGGCGCTCACGCGGCATGTGGGCGAGAATACGCTGCTGTCGCGAACCGGCGGCGCGCCGACGCTGGCCGTCGGCATGGCCGAGATCTTCTCGCGCGCGCTCGGCGGCGACGAGATGAAGGCGCTCTGGTACCACTTCGCGATCATGTTCGAGGCGCTGTTCATCCTGACCACGCTCGACGCCGGCACGCGCGTCGGGCGCTTCATGATGCAGGACCTGCTCGGCAACCTGTGGGAACCGCTCGGCCGCACGCATTCGCTGCCGGCCAACATCCTTGCGTCGGGCCTGATCGTCTCGGGCTGGGGATATTTCCTGTATCAGGGCGTCATCGACCCGCTCGGCGGCATCAACTCGCTGTGGCCGCTGTTCGGCATCGCCAACCAGCTTCTGGCGGCGACCGCGCTCACGGCCGTGACGACGCTGTTCATCAAGTCGAGCCGTCCGCGCTACGCATGGCTGACGCTTGCGCCGCTCGTGTGGCTTCTCGTCGTGACGATGACGGCCGGGTGCCAGAAGATTTTTTCGGCCGATCTCCGCATCGGCTTCCTTGCGTACGCATCGCACCTGTCGACGGAGCTGGCGGCCGGCCGGATTGCGGCTGAGAAGATCGCGTCGACGGAGCACGTCATTTTCAACAACCGGCTCGATGCCGTCGTGACGGCGGTCTTCATGGGACTGGTTGCGATCGTCGTTCTCGACGCCATGCGGGTGTGGTGGAAGACGCTGGCCGGGCGCACGGGCCCTGAGCCGATCGCGGCTGCCGAGGCGAGCCTGTGAGCGACGGCTGGACCCGCACCGGTCATTCGCCTAGTTTTCCGGCACGGAGCATCAAATGGAAAAACGAGTGATCAATCCGTGGACGTGGCAGGACGCGATGGGTTTCGTCCAGGCCAACGAAGTCAAAGGCGCGACGCGAACCCTCGTCGTCTCGGGCCAGACGTCGGTCGATGGCGACGGTGCGCCGCTGCACAAGGGCGACATGAGCGCGCAGATCGTGCAGGCGCTCGACAATCTGGAAACCGTGCTGTCGGCAGCCGGGTTCTCGCTGTCGGACGTCGTGCGCGTGACGTACTACACGACCGATGTCGACGCGTTCATCGAAGGCGCCGGAGCCGGCGTCGGTCGACTCGTCGGCGCCGGATGCCGGACCGCGTCGACGCTTCTCGGTGTCGCGCGGCTGTTTCATCCGGACATCCTGGTCGAGATCGAAGCGACGGCGATGGCGTGAGGCAACGCGTCGAGATGACATCGCACACCGGAACGCGGCGTGCGTGGAGCGCGGTGCGGAATTTCCTGCGCGGCTTCGTAGGCATCGAGGCTGCGAGGCCCGGTGATGCGGCGAGACCCTGCAGCTCCCCGCACGACGCCCGTGCGGCGCTCGCCGCGCGCGCAGCGACGCGCAAGTCGTGCTGCTGACGATTCTTACTTGTCGATCCGGTAGTACACGTCGAGCCACGCAGCCCGCGCTGCTATGCTCGACGGATCGGCTCGACTCGCGAGAGCCCACAGCGCCTTGAGAATCCGCTCTTCCCAGGCCGCCCAGGTTTTCGTCTGCTCGTCGGCAAGCCGCGTCAGGACGTCGCCTTCGACCTGGACGCGAACGAACCCGTATTCCGCCATCAACCGGTCGAGCGTATCGACCGAGTAGCCGTGAAGATACGGGAACGTCACGAGGTTGTTCCACGCCATTGCGGCGAGCAGAACGCCGCGTAACGGAGCCCCGAGGCGTCCGAGCAGCGACATGCAGCCTTCGAAGCAGCGTCCGTTCGGAACCCGCACCACGAGCAGGCCGCCGGCACGCAGGCAGCGGCGCGCCGAACGCAGCGTCGGGTGCGGGTCGACGAGCTGATCGAACGTATTCCAGATCGCGACGCAGTCGGCGGCGGCTTCCGGAAAGCTCAGGTCGTCGACGCTCTCACGCAATACGGAGAGGCCCCTCGCCTCGCAGAATGCGGCGACCTCGCTGCCGGGATCGATCCCGTGGGCATCCCAGCCGAGCTCACGGCTGGCCGCGAGGAACCCGCCGACGAAGCTTCCGATCTCGACGAGCACCGGATCCGGCCGTGACAGCCACCGGCGAAGGTTTCGCGCCTTCGGCCGGAACAGCTCGAGCTGCGAGTCGAACAGCGCGCGCAGACGTTCTTCGCCGTAGGTGTCGGATGCGTACGCTCGTGCAATCTGCTCGGCCGGCGGCCTCGGATCGCGGAAAACCAGGCCGCAGGTCCGGCAGGCCACGACGTCGGTTGCATAGTTCTGCGTGAAGTCGGCGCGATCTTCGAGCGCCTGATCCGAACGCGTGCGCAGGCGCCGGCGATGAAACTCGACGAGGTAACGGCGCTGGGCGTCGAGGTCCGCGGCCGGCGCGATGGTGCGATGCTCGCCGGCGCCGCAGACCGTGCACGGTGTCTCGACAAGCGGCTCGAGCTTCGACTCGCCGATCGGCTGTTGTAACGGCGTGCTCACCGCCGCCGAGTATAGCCCTCGCTTTGGCGAGCATGTACAAAGCGCCATGCCGTCGCAGAGTCATTATGATCCAGACGAGCTTCGCGCCCGCCTCGAGCGGTGGTTCGCAACCAGGCTCACCGGTGCCGACAACCTCGTTCTCGGTGAGATCACGGCGCCGGGCCTTACCGGGTTCTCGAGTGAGACCATGCTCGTCGATGCGTCGTGGACCGAGCGCGGGAAGGCTGCGGCGGCGCGATGGGTCATCCGCTCGAAGCCGACCGAGCATCCGGTGTTTCCGGAGTATGATCTGTACGCGCAGTTCCGCTGCATGCAGATCGTCGCCGAAGTGAGCGACGTACCGGTTCCGCGCGTACGCTGGTGGGAGCCGGATGCGTCGATCATCGGCGAGCCGTTCTACGTGATGGACCGCGTCGACGGAGAAGCGCCGAGCGACAACCCACCGTACACCGTGATGGGCTTTCTTGCCGAGGCCTCTCCCGCCGAGCAACGCGCGCTTTACGATGCCGAGATCGCAATCCTGGCCAGGCTGCACGCGATCGACTGGAAGAAAGCAGGCCTCGATTTTCTCGACCGCAATCGTTTCGGCCCGCCGGGCTTTGCGCAGCAGCTCGCGTATTACCGCGACTTCCTTGCGTGGGCGTCGTGCGGGCGGCCGCAGCCGACCGTCGAGGCGGCCTTCGAGTATCTCGAGAACAACGCTCCGGCCGGCCGTGACGCCGTCGTGCTGAACTGGGGCGACGCACGGCCTTCGAACATCATGGTGCGGGGCATGAAGCCGGTGGCCGTGCTCGACTGGGAGATGGCCACGCTCGGCCCGCCGGAATGCGACGTCGCATGGTTCGTCTACCTCAATCGGTTTCTGAGCGACGGCGTCGGCGCACCGCCGCTGCCCGGCTTTCCCGATGAGGACGAGACGCGGCGCATCTACGAGGCGTTCGGCGGCCGCGCGCTCGGCGACCTGCACTACTACCAGGTGTGGGCGGGCCTTCGCTTCAGCGTGATCTTCATCCGCATCATCCAGCGCATGGAGAAGCAGGGCGTCCTCGTTCCCGGTTGGAGCGAGCAGAACAACATCTGCACGCAGTTCCTTGCCAAGGTCGGGAGATTCGCTCCGCCGGCGTGAAGACAAGCTCCCTCCACCGGCGTAAGACGCCTCCTCTTGCCTGCGCCGCGCGAGCGGAGCACGGGTATCCGACCGATTTCATGCTGCGCGGGTCTTGCACGCCGGAAATCGGCATGCTGGATTCTGCTCATTGTGAGCAATCCGCCGGCACGACGATCAGGGAACGCGACACCGCTCGCCGCATTGGTTTTCGCGGCGATCGCCCTCACCGCGCGGGCCGCGTCCGGCGCACCGGACGACTTCCACGCCGCGGTCTCCGACTCCGGGCCTCTGCTCTACTACCAGTTCAACGAGAGCACCGGGGCAGCTGTCAATCACGGCAGCCTCGGTGCGCTGTACGATGCGACGTACTTCGGCACGCCGTTTCGAGCCGTCGGCACAGCGGCGGGTGATACCGGCGTCCGTTTCGACAGCGCCGACGATTATCTCGAATCGCTGTCGATCGCGCCGCTCACGCTCGCCGGAAACCCCACGTTTTCCACCGAAGCGCTCGTGTTCGTTCTCGAAGACGGCGGAGCCGCGCAGTGGGCGCCGCTGCTCCACTGGGGCATCTCGTCGCCCGGCGATCCGACGATGAAGTCGGTCTACTTCAGCTTCAGCAACGGCGACGCGGAAGAGATCTTTGCGGGTTTCTACAACGGAGGCCTGCAGACGGTCGACCCGGTGCCGAAAGGCCGCTGGCACCATGTCGTCTGGACGCGAACCGGCGGCGGTGCGGCCAACGTCGGCACCGTCGTATACATCGACGGCGCAGCAGTGAGTCTCGAGAACGATCCCGACCTGCCGGCCGACTCCGGCACGCCGCTCGTCGTCAACACGGAGTTCCGCATCGATCGTGCGCGCGACCTCACGCGTTTCTTCACCGGCAATCTCGACGAGCTGGCGCTGTACGACCGCATCCTGACGGCCGACGAAGTGGAAATGCATTACTCGAAGATCGGAAATTGCGCGGATCCGCAGTGTCTCGACTTCGACGGCTCGTGCCGGAGCTGCGCGCAGCCGCTGAGCGGCGGCGATGCGCCGCTCGCATCCGATGCGCTCGCGGTGCTTCGCCGCGCCGTCGGCTCCCGAAAATGCAACGCGTGCGTCTGCGACGTGGATTCGAGCGGCAGCGTCGTTGCGAGCGATGCTCTGCTGACGCTCAAGCGTGCGGTCGGGCAGCCGATCGCACTCGACTGCCCGGCCGCGTCCTGACTTATTCGCAGACCGGCGGCCTGTTACCACAGGTCGATGCGGCCGCGTCTTCCTTGATCTGGTCGGCTTCGTCGCTGTTGATGATCTTGAGCAGACGGAAGCGGAAGACCTCGTCGGCGACGCAGCGCCGGTACTTCATGTGGCCGGCCCACGGGTTGCCGTCTTCGTCGAAGTCGCACGGGCATGCCTGCGCAATGCTGCAGCCGTCGCGATCGACGACGTCGCCCGAAGCCGTTCCCGAGCATGCATCGCAGGCATCTCCGGCGCCGTCGGAGTCTGCGTCGGCGCCCTGTCCGTCGGCGTTCGCGACGATCGGACAGTTGTCATCGGCATTCAGCACCGTATCGTCATCGCGGTCGGTATCGCACGCGTCGCCGAACGCGTCGCCGTCGGTATTTCGCTGGCCCGGGTTCGAATCCGACGGGCAGTTGTCGCTTGCATCGGGCACGCCATCGCCATCGTTGTCGCCAGTCACCGGAGCAGGAACGCCGCAGGTGCTCGCCTTGGCATCGATGACCGTCTGCTGGCGCTCTTCACTCGTGATCAGCTCGTGGATCGCGAACCTTCTCGCGGCCTTCTTCACGCATTTGACGTACCCGCCGTGATCCTTCCACGCACGGTCGTCTTCGGGTCCGGCGCAGGGACACAGCTGTGCGATGCTGCAGCCGTGGCGATTGACGACATTGTCGGGCTCGGCCGCACACTGATCGCACGCATCGCCGACACTGTCACCATCCGAATCGGTCTGGTCGGCGTTGGCATCCTTCGGGCAGTTGTCGGCGTCGTTCGCAAGGGCATCGCCATCCTTGTCCGAATCGCAGCGGTCTCCGACGAGGTCGCCGTCGAGATCCCCCTGGTCGGGATTGAACTTGGCCGGACAGTTGTCGACGGCATCGTCAACGCTGTCGCAGTCCGCATCGGCCGCGAACGCAGGCGACGTAACGCAAAGGATCGAAAGAGAAGCCCCGAGAAGAACGGAACGGAAAAACGCGGCGACAGAGATTTGCATGATCGCCTCCTACACGCAGATGAGTCCGAAGGAAGAGTCCTTCTGATTGATCCATCTATGCGCGCCACGGCGACGGCCGGCAACGGCATCATCGGCGACGATGCGTTTCGACGAACGCGTTCCCCCTCGATTGCGGTACGAACGTCACGGCGCGCAATGTTGAAGATATAGTCAGGTCGCGATTGGCATCAGCGACGCGTCACGACGCGATTCGACAACAGCAACCGTCAGGTCGCGATTGGATAGCTCCCGAGCACCCGCACCGACAGCGCAATCCGCTCGAGCGATTCGAGTGCCTTCGCGACCGGCTCCGAGCTCGCATGCCCGGTCACGTCGACGAAGAAGCGGTATTCCCACGACCGGCCGACGAGCGGCCGCGATTCGATCATCGACAGGTTGACCTTGTTCTTCGCGAACTGACGGATGATGCGCTCGAGGATGCCGACCTGGTCTTTGACGGTGACGACGAGCGACGTGCGGTCGTGCCCGCTCGGCCGCGTCTTCTGATCGGGACCGATCACGAGAAAGCGCGTCACGTTGGCCGCATTGTCCTGGATCGAGCGCGCCACCACTTCGAGCTTGTACAGATGCAGCGACACGCGGCTTCCGATCGCGGCGGTGCCCTTCTCGCTCGCGGCAAGCTTCGCCGCCGTGACCGTGCTCGCGGTCGGAAGCAGCTCGATGCCGGGAAAATTCTCGGCAAGGTAGCGCTTGCACTGCGCGAGCGGCTGCGGATGCGATGCGATGCGCCGGATCTTCTTCGGATCCGCGTCCGTCGCCATCAGGAAGTGATCGATCTTGAGGACGCGCTCGGCGAGGATCACCGCGGTAGTTTCCGCGAGCGAGTCGAGCGTCGGCGTCACCGCGCCTTCCGTCGTATTCTCGACCGGCACGATCCCGAATGTCGCACGTTCGGTTTCGACGGCGCTGAACACCTCCGGGATCGAATCGCACGCTTCAAGGATGGTGCTGCTTCCGAACTGCGCGATGGCTGCCTCGTGCGTGTACGTTCCCTGCGGTCCGAAGAACGCGACCGTGGTCGGCCGCTGCACGGCGCGGCACGCCGAGATGATCTCGCGGAAGATCGCTTCTACCGAGTCGTCGCGCAGCGGCCCGCGGTTGGCCTTGCGGATCGCGCCCAGAACCTGCTTCTCGCGCCCGGCATCGAGCACGCCGCGCGAGCCGACCGCCTTCGCCTCGCCAACGGCCTTGGCAAGCTCGGCGCGCTCGGTCACGAGCGCGAGCAGCCGCCGGTCGACGTCGTCGATTGCCGCTCGCAGCTCAGGCAGACCTTTTTTCTTCGAAGCCAAGTAGCGTTCCTTTCCGGCGACGGCCGCAACAGCGGCGGTCTAGCGTCTCACGACGGCGGCGTAGCGGCCGTCAATTCCGGCGACGACCGCAACGCGGCCGTCCAACCTGACGACGACCGCACAGCGGTCGTCGATGTGCGAGCCTGTTCTCATCAGGAAAAGAAGGCCCTCGCAAGGTCGACGGCCTTTCCGGTTCGCTGCGAAGCGATCGAAGCCGGAACCTTGACGGTCTTCATCTGTCCCCGCAGCCACGTGCGCTGGCGCTTAGCATACTGGACGGTTGCAAGGGCGATCGCGTCCGCGAGATCCGAACGCGCGAGTTTTCCCTCGAGGCACAGCGCGGCCTGGCGGTAACCGATCGCATCGAAAGCCCGCGTCGCCGGTCCGTAGCCGCGCGCATAAAGCGACGCGAGCTCGTCGACGATTCCGTCGTCGACCATGCGCCGGCTGCGCTCGCCGATGCGTTCGCGAAGCTCGTCGCGCTCGATGTCGACCTCGAGCGTCAGCGTCTGGAACGGCCGGTCGGCAAGACCGTGCTCGGCAAGCCACGCCGAAAGCGGCCTGCCGGTGGTTTCGAAAACCTCGAGCGCACGGATCGTGCGGACGAGGTCGTTGGAATGAACGCGGCGCGCGGTCGCCGGATCGACGTCGCCGAGCCGCGCGTGCGCGCTTCCGGGATTTGCCAGCTCGTCGGCCTCGAGCCGCGTGCGCACCGCCGGATCCGCAGGCGGTCCGGGGAACAGCCCCTGCGCGAGACTGCGAAGGTAAAGCCCGGTGCCGCCACAGACGACGGCAACACGGCCGCGCGCATGAATGCCGGCCAGCGACGCCAGCGCTGCGTTGCGCCACGCAGCCACGTCCCATGCCGCATCCGGATCAACGACGTCGATGAGGTGATGCGCCGCGCGACGGCGCTGATCGGCCGTCGGCTTGGCCGTGCCGACGTCCATGTACCGGAAAACCTGGCGCGAATCGGCGCCGACGATTTCGCCGCCGAGCGCTTCGGCGAGCACGATGGCAAGCTCGCTCTTTCCGGATGCCGTCGGCCCTGCAACGACGAGCACGCGCGATGGCAGACGCAGCAGGCCGCTGCCGGCCTCACCGCTCGCCGGCGCCGTGCGGCTCACTCGAACGCCTCGGGAATGCCTTTCGAGTCGCTGCGGAACTCGCGATGACAATCGCGGCATGCCGACGCGACGTCGGTGCGCGCGCTCGCGACGCCGTCGGCGTCGTTTCGTGCGGCGGCCTCCTTGAGCTGCGTGGCGGCATCCTCGAGCGCCCGGCCGCGTACCGAGAAGCGTCCGCGCGCCGGCAACTCGAGCCCCTTCGGCGGATGTCCGGCGAGGTCGCGCGCTGCGACCTCGAGCTTCTCGGCCGCATCGGCGATGCGCGGATAGACGCCTTCCCACCGGTCGTGCTCGTCGATCTGGCCCGGAACGTCTTTTCGCACTGCCGCATCGAACGACTTCATCACGGTGCGAAGCTCGCCGGCACGGCTCATGTGATCTTCGCTCGTCATCTGGCGTCCGTTCGCCTGCGCGGCCTGGCGCGATGCGGAAGACGCCTGCTCGCGTGACGTCGTCGCGCATCCGGCCGCGAGCGCTCCGCTCGCGATCACGCAGGCAAAGAGATGCATCCAGTCGGGCAAGAGAGTTCTCATCGATGTCCTTGTCAGCGTCCGAACATGCGCTCGACCTGTCCGCGCGAAAGCGGCCTGGCCACCGGCCGGCCGTGCGGACACGTCGAATGGTAGGAGACCGTTGCCATCTCGGCGAGCAGCGCGCGAGCCGCCGCCGGATCGAGCCGCTTGCCGACGCGTACCGCAGCATGGCAGGCAACCGTTGCCATGATGCGCTCGGCAAGTCGCTCGGCCGCGCGCGCGCGGCCCGCTTCGACCAGATCGGAGGCAACTGCCTCGACGAGCGAATGCGGATCGGCCGATCCGGCCATTGCGGGAACCGCGCGCACCACCACGTCTTCGTCGCCGAACGGCTCGATCTCCCAGCCGAGCGATTCGAGCGCGTCGCGACCTCCAGCGCAGGCCTCCACGCCTGCGGCTCCGACGTGCACGCGCTCGGGCAGCAGCAGCGCCTGGCGCGCGACCTCGCGCCCGGAGAACGCCTCCATCAGCCGTTCGAAAAGAATTCGTTCGTGCGCGGCGTGCTGATCGACCAGCAGCACTTCACCGTCGCCTTCGCAGACGAAGTAACCGTCGAAGATCTGACCGATTACGTGAAAGCGACCGAGCGCATCGGCTTCGCGCTCGCGGCCGAGATCGATCGCGAGCTGCTCGCGCGGCTCTTCCCGGGTTTGCGCTGCCGCCGGCTCGTAGCCCGGGATGTGCGAGTCCGCGGCAATCGGAGCGGCGTCCTGTCTGCGCGCCTGCGCCTCGGTCGCCGGCTCGTACGGCGCAGCCTTTCGGCGCGGCATGGACGACTGGGCGGGCGGCGTGTGCGAGACGACCCTTCGCCGCAGCGATTCGGTCGCATCGAGTCCCCATCGGCCGAGCGGGCTCGCCGACTGCCGAAGCGCATCGCGCACCGCTTCGGTCACGAAGCGCCGAGCATCGTCCGGGCGCGAAAAGCGCACTTCGAGCTTGGACGGATGCACGTTGACGTCGACTTCGCCCGGGTCGCAGTCGAAGAACAGCGAGACCGCCGGGTAGCGGCCTTTGAGCAGATAAGTCTGGTAGCCCTCGAGCACCGCCTGGAACAGCAGCCGTTCGCGCACCGCGCGCCCGCCGACGAAGATCGCCATGCGCCGCGCCGTGCCCCACGCGGCGCCCGGGCGGCTGATGAATCCTGTGAGCCGAAGGCCCGCGAAATGCGCATCCACTTCCACCAGCGATTCGGCAACTTCGCGGCCGAACACCTGCCGCACGCGTTCCTGTGCCGACGCAACCGGAGCGACGTCGAGAGCGATGCGGCCCGAGCTCTCGAGCACGAAATGCACGTCGGGCCGAGCCAGCGCGAAACGGCGCACGACGTCGGAGACATACGCGGCTTCGGTCGCTGCGCTCTTCAGGAATTTGCGGCGCGCCGGAACGCTGGCGAAGAGGTCTTCGACATGGATTCGGGTGCCGCGCCGCGAGGCCGCCGGCGCACGCTCGACGATGCGGCCGCCGCGTACGATGACCCGCGTTCCGCCGGGCGCTCCTTCGACGGCCGTGACGAAATCGAGGTCGCTCGCCGATGCAATGGCTGCGAGCGCTTCGCCGCGAAACCCGAAGGTCGTCGCCGAGTCGAGGTCGCCGAGCGAGCGGATCTTGCTCGTCGCGTGGCGCGTCAGCGCGAGCTCGATCTCGTGATCGGCAATACCTGAACCGTCGTCGACGACAGCGATGCGGATCGGCCCGCGGTCGTCGTATTCGACGCGAACGTGCGTAGCGCCGGCGTCGAGTGCGTTTTCGACGAGCTCTTTGACTGCTGCGGAGGGGCGCTCGACGACTTCGCCGGCGGCGATGCCGGCAATCGTCGCTTCGTCGAGGAGCGCGATCGGTGCGCGCTCAGCCAAACACGAGATCCTCGCGCTTGCGCGCCAGCATCTCGGCGACGCGCCGGGCGTCGGCCTCGTAGCCCTTGCGACCCGCCATCGCGAAAGTCAGCCTTTTGCCCGCTTCGACGCCGGGCTGATCGAGCGGATCGACGCCGAGAAGGCCGCCGGTGATCACCGTCTGCACCTCGAAGAAATGAAAGAGCTGCCCGAGCGCCGCTTCGTCGCATCGCTCGAGCGTTAGCAGGCTGGTGATGCGGCCGGCATCGGCCAGCGCGAGCTCGGTCGCCTGCTGCTCCATGTTGAGCAGCTCGCCCATCGAATGACCGGACAGGAACGCGAGCTCCTCGGCGTCGCCCTCCTTGCGGGGAATCGCGATGTCGTGCTCGTGCGCCGCAACGCGGATGAACGTGATGACCTTGTCGCGCGAGCCTTCGACGTAAAGCTGCACCTGCGAATGCTGGTCGGTCGCGCCGAGCGCACGCACCGGCGTCTGCCCGGTTTCGACGATGCTGCCATCGATGCCGCGGGCCTTGCCCAGGCTCTCGGCCCACAGCTGGCCGTACCATTCGGCGAAGCGCAGCAGGCCGTCGCTGTACGGCATCAGCACGTGGATGTTGCAGCGCTTCTCCTGCATCGCCAGATACAGCAGCGCCGCGTGCATGGCCGCGGGATTGGTGCGCGGATCTTCCTGCGCGCACAGCGTGTCGGCATGGCGGGCCCCGGCCAGCAGCGCCGCGATATCGATCCCCGCGGCCGCAAGCGGAAAAAGACCGACCGCCGACAGCACCGAGAAGCGCCCGCCTACGCCGGGAGGAACCGGCAGCGAGCGAAGCCCCAGGCTGTTTGCGAGCGCGCGCAGCGGACCTTTTTCCGGATCGGTCGTCACGACGATGTGGCGCGTCCACTTGGCGCCTACCGCCGCGGTGAGCCGCTCGCGCACGACGAGATACTGCGCGAGCGTCTCGGAGGTGCCGCCCGACTTCGAGATGACGTTGAAGCACGTGCTCGCAAGATCGACGGAGTCGAGCAGCGCCTGGAAAGAAGTCGGGTCGACGTTGTCGGCCACGTGGACGTCCATGCGCCGCGCGCGCACCGCGGTCGGAAGTGCGTCGAGCACGGCCTTGGTGCCGAGCGCCGAGCCGCCGATGCCGAGCACGATCAGCGTGTCGAACTCGCCCGCAATCTCATCGGCCAGCCGCGCGCATTCTTTGGCGCCGGCGACGTCGTAAGGAAGCTCGTGGAACGCGAGCTCACCGGCCTCGCGCCGCTCGCGGATCGACTCGAGCACGCCACGAAGGCGCGGAAAGATGGCCTCCAGCGTCTCGGGCTCGAGGCCGTACGACCCGATCATGTGCGAAAAGAAGCCGTTGACGTCCAAGTGCACCGGAGCGACGCCCGATTGCCGTGATCGGGCGCCGGACGCCGGGGTGCTGGATGGCGCAGGCATGCCGGGCCGATAACAAAGCGTTACCGCCGGTGCCAACGGGATGGTGCCGACGATGCCGGCAGAGCGCTTGGAAAAGCGGGCCCCACCGATGAGGGGCCGCCCGTTTTCCGGGTCAGATCGCCGGGAGCTCGTCGTCCCGATGCTCGGTGACGACCAGCGTTCCGTCGGTGCAGATGTTCTCGCGGCGGACGACCTTCTCGCCGTCGGAAAAGACCATCATCAGGTCGTACACGCACGCGTCCTGGTCGCTTTTCAGGTTGACGGTCACGTCGCCGCCGATGGCGATGCGCATGTTACCGAGCTGGTCGGCGCCCCAGGCTTTTGCCTCGGCCGGGCTCGTATAGAGCTCCATCAGAAACGACCGGGTTTTATTGACGATCTTGATGGCCCGCGGCGAGTCGCCGGCGCTGGCAAGACCGGGCAAAACGAGGACGAGGCCGAGAACGGCCGAAGCAAATGGACGCATCGCTGATTTTCCCCCTGTGTGATTGACGCCGAGGCGGCTCTCCGCACACCCCCCGGCGAAAATT